>NZ_JBEXGU010000002.1:0-163460 GCF_040607515.1 Streptosporangium sp. NPDC005286
CCGCCAAGCTCTACCGCCGTGGCCCCGCCACGATCCTCCACCCTCCGATGCTCCGCTCCCTCAAGGAGTAGGGGCGGTCGATCACGTCGTGGGACGGGGATCGGCCAGAAGCGGGCGCGACAGGCGCACGGTGATGAACTCGTTGTCGTCGGGCCGGCCCGGGGTGCGGCCCGCGGAGAACGGGAAGTTGTTGTCGTCGAGCACGCCCAGAGTCCGGTCGTCGAGGATCACCACGTCCTCGATGGTCTGGAACGGGAACCTGAAGGTCTTCCCGAACCCACCCAGGCCGTGCGGGTTGGCCAGGTCGAGCAGGTCGGCGACGAGGGTCTTGCGCAGGTCCGCGTGGCGGATGTCCACCAGGTAGATGTGCTTGGTCCTGGCCGCGTCCCCCTCAAGGTTGTCGCGCTCGATGACGAGGAACCGGTGCCGGTCGACCGCGATCATGTCGCCGATCGCGTTGTCGGGGCTCTCCAGCCGGTAGGTCCAGCGCTTACCGGTGTAGGCCCGCTTGCGCAGGTCGAACTCGTTCATCCGCAGCGTCCCGGCCTCGTCGCCGGTCACGGTGCCCTCCAGCAGCGGGTACAGCGTGCGGCCGTCGACCGAACGGGCCATGCCCTCGAAGCCCTTGCTCCGCCCCAGGTTGGGCTGCTCGCCGCCCAGGGACGGGTTCTCCGGGGCCTTCAC
This sequence comes from Streptosporangium sp. NPDC005286, assembly GCF_040607515.1. Lineage (NCBI taxonomy): Bacteria > Bacillati > Actinomycetota > Actinomycetes > Streptosporangiales > Streptosporangiaceae > Streptosporangium > Streptosporangium sp. NPDC005286. The sequence goes on from NZ_JBEXGU010000002.1 coordinate 685, forward strand.
GCCGGGCAGCGGGATCGGCGCCTCAAGCAGCTTGCCGGTGGCGGAGAAGTGCAGCAGGAACGGGCCGAACTCGTCCCCGATCCAGTAGGTGCCGTCGGAGGTCCGTACGATCGACTCCACGTCGAAGTCCGCGCCGGTCAGCTTCCGGTCCGCCCGGGTCAGCGCCCAGCCGACGTGACCGTCGGGGTCGCTCAGGTCGAACCCGCCGAGCACCGCGACCTTGCCGCGCTTGAAGTCGGGCTTCACCTGGTGCACCCGCAGCAGGAAGTCCGCGCTGTTGGCCTTGCCGCCGTAGCCGTTGTCCGACAGCACGTCGAAGGTGCCGTCCTGCCGCCGCACGATGCCGCTGAAGCCCTGCACCGGCTGCCCGGTGAACGGCGGGGTCACCCCGTTGATCGGAGCCGTGCCGAGCTGCGCCCCCGACGGCTCGCTGCCGGGTACGAAGGTCAGCGCGGGCAGGGAGGCGAACCCGGTCAGGGTGGCGCGCCCGAATTCGGAGCGTCCGTGCCTGTCGGAACCGGGCTGTCCGGGGTCGGCCACCGCCGGTGCGGACACCGCCAGTGCCAGTACGGCCGCGCCGATGGTGATCGTCATACGTCGTCTCATGGCGGGCACGTTAGGGAACCCGGATGAACGGCCGGTATTACGTCGCGGGCCGTACAGCGAAAACAAAGGCATGGCTGAGGGAGTTGGTGCGCTTGTAGCTTCTCGCTGCCCCCTCAACGGAATAAAGTTCCATATATGAGGATTTTCGCCAACATCATCGAGCTCAAGACCGCCGTCGGGGAACATCTCGGCTACACCGAGTGGCGCGAGATCACCCAGGAACAGGTCAACCTGTTCGCCGACGCGACCGGCGACCACCAGTGGATCCACGTGGACGTGGAGAAGGCGGAACAGGGGCCGTTCGGCGGCACCATCGCCCACGGATACCTGAGCCTGGCGCTGCTGCCCTCGTTCATGGTGGAGCTGTTCCAGGTGGGCGGTCTGGCCATGGGCATCAACTACGGGCTCAACAAGGTCCGTTTCCCCTCGCCGATCCCGGTCGGCGCGCGGGTCCGGGCAGGCGCCGAACTCGTCGACCTCAAGGGCACCCCCTCGGGCTACCTGTCGAAAATGCGGCTGACCGTGGAGGTCGAGGGCAAGCCCAAGCCCGCCTGCGTCGCGGAGACCCTCTCGCTGTACGTCCCGGCGGAGAGCTCCTGACCGTGCGGTCACCTCTCCCGCGGAGGACGCCCTCCTCGACTCAGCCCTCCGTGGAGAGCTCCTGAGCCAGGATCGCGGCCTGGACGCGACTGCGGAGACCCAGCTTGTTCAGCAACCGGCTGACGTGGGTCTTCGTCGTCGCCTCCGCCATGTCCAGCTCCACGGAGATCTCCGTGTTCGACAGGCCCCGGCCGATGCAGGCCAGTACCTCGCGCTCGCGCGGGGTGAGGCCGCCGATCTCGTACGGCCTGCGCGCGGGGACCGACGCGCCGAAGGCCGAGATCAGCCGCCGGGTGACCGAGGGCGCGATGAGCCCGTCGCCCCTGGCCACCACCCGCACCGCGTTCACCAGGGCGTCGGCGTCGGTGTTCTTCAACAGGAACCCGGCGGCTCCGGCCCGCAGCGCCCCGAAGACGTATTCGTCGATGTCGAAGGTGGTCAGGATCAGCACGTCGGCGATCCCGCTCAGCGCGCGCGTCGCGGAGATCCCGTCGAGCTTCGGCATCCGGATGTCCATCAGCACCACGTCCGGGCGGAGCTCGGAGGCCATTGCGACGGCCTGCTCGCCGTTGGCGGCCTGGCCGACGACCTCGATGTCGTCGTGACCGTCGAGGATGAGGACGATCCCGGCGCGGACCGCCGCATGATCGTCGGCGACGAGGACTCGGATGGTCACGTGCTCTCCAGAGTGGGCAACTCGGCGCGGACGCGCCAGCCGTCATTATGCGGTCCGGCCTCGAAGACGCCGCCGACGAGGTTCGTGCGCTCCCGCATGCCGATGATCCCCGCACCCGCGCCGGGCAGCTCCCGCTCCGCTGCGCCCACCGGGTTGTCCACGGTCAGCGTGACCAGCCCCGGCAGGTAGCCGATCACCACGTCGGCGGCCTTTCCGCTGTGCTTGAGCGCGTTGGTCAGCGACTCCTGGACGATCCGGTAACCGGCCAGATCGACCGAGGCGGGCAACTCCCTGGCATCGCCGTCCACCCGTATCCGCACGTCAAGCCCTGCCTCCCGGGCCCGCTCCGCCAGTTCTTCAGCCTCGGCCACCCGGCGCCGGATCGCCTCGGGCTCCTCGCCGTCCTGCCGGAGCAGCCCGATCATGGCACGCATCTCGCCCATGCCCTCGACGCTGTTCTCCCTGATGGACTCCAGCACCTTCCGTACGGTCTGCGCGTCCAGGTCCCGTCGGGAGAGGACGGCGGTGGACTGGATGGCGATCGCGCTGAAGTGGTTCGCGATCATGTCGTGCAACTCCCGTGCCATCCGGGCCCGCTCGGCCTGCACCGCGGCCGCCCGGTCCAGCTCCGCCAGCCGCGCCACCTGCTCGGCCCGCGCGCGCTCGGAGGTCGCCTGGTCCTCCAGCTGTCTTATGATCATCGCGGTGAGGACGGGGGTCACCCCGACCAGGCCCGTCTGGACGAGGAAGACGGCGGCGGCGGCCCACTGCCTGAACAGGACCCCGGCGACCACACCCGCGACGACGGCGATCACCGAGGTGATGCCGAGCATCCACCTGCCCAGCGCGCGGGGACCGTACCTGACCCCCGAGTAGAGGTTGTCGGTGACGATCAGGAGCGTACCCAGCGACGGGCCCATGGCGGAGTCGCCGACGAAGGCCACACCTCCCAGCCCGAGCGCCAGCAGCGGCCTGCTCCGCCGTACCGCGACCCCCACACACGAGATCGCCAGCGGCCCGATGAACAGCGGGGCGGCGGCCCATCGGTGCTGGTAGGCGCCCGCGGCGAGCAGCAGGAGACCGACGACGAAACACGCCACGGCCCCCAGCGCGTCTCGTCTCATGCCTCTCATCCCATCATTCCGATACGGCCCGCAGGAGCGGCGCCGGGAGGATCGCCGGTACATAAAAGGATGTACACCGGTTCATCAGCTCCGACGATGTCCCAGGTCGACCGGGTTGGGAGGATAAATCCATGGTTCTGGCGGTCATCATCGGATGCGAGATCGGGTTCTGGATCCTGCTGGGCCTGGGGCTCGCCTCACGTTACCTGTGGGGCATGCGCCGGCTCAGCACGGCGCTGCTGCTGGCGGTTCCGCTGCTCGATGTGGTCCTCCTCATCGCCTCCGTCATCGACATGCGCGGCGGCGCCCAGGCGGACTGGCGCCACGGGCTGGCCGCCGCCTACATCGGCTACTCGATCGTCTTCGGCCACCGTACGATCACCTGGGCCGACGCGAAGTTCGCCCACCGCTTCGCCGGCGGCCCCGAGCCGTGGCGGCCTCCACCCGGCGGCATGGCCAGGGCCCGGTACGAATGGGGCATCTGGCTCAGGATCGTTCTCGCGTACGGCATCGCCTGCGCCCTGCTGTTCGGCCTGATCCTCATCGTCGGCGACCCGTCACGGACCACGGCGTTGATCGCCTTCATGGCCGGTGCGCTCAAGATCCCCCTGATCGCCGTGCTCTGGCCGCTGAGCTACACGCTGTTCCCGAAGAAGGTCGGCGTCGCCGGCGATTCCGGTGACTGATTCCGCGCATCGGTCGCGGTGTCACCAGCGATCCCAGTGGGTGACCTCCTCCATCGGCACCCGGCGCGCGGGCTTGAAATCGGTGCCGATCGTGTAGGCCAGCGGAACGAACGCCACCTGCATCACCTTTCCGTACGGGATGCCGAGCACCCGGGCCGCCTCCCGCTCCAGCCGGAGCGGCCCCAGCCAGGCCGTACCCAGCGACCTGGCCCGCGCGGCCAGCATGAAGCTCCAGACGGCGGGCAGGATCGAGCCGAACGTGTTGGCCTGCTCATGCACGCTCGCTCCCTCGGTCCGCCCGGTGATGCACGGGATGAGGAACGCCGGCACCTGGTGAATGTGCCGGTACAGGTGATCCGCTCCCTCCCAGACCCGCTCCATCGAGCCCGGGAACGCGTACGCCCGCCGCGCGTCCTCCTCCGGCATCGGCGTCCCTGGCAGGTGCATCCCCTCCCGCCGCAGCGCCGCGATCCTCTCCCGCTGCTCCCGCTTGGTGACCACGACGAAGTGCCAGCGCTGGCGGTTACGCCCGGTCGGAGCCTGTACGGCGAGCTTGAGGCACTCCTCGATGAGCTCGCGGGGGACGGGCCGGGTGAGATCCAGTCGCCTGCGTACGGCCCGGGTGGTGGAGAGCACATCGTCGGGGGTCATCTGGCCTCCAAGATTTCGATGACGGTCGAATTGCTGGATCCGATTGTGCTGCTGGATTTCGATGTTTGTCAAAGCTTCGAATTCATTGGCTAGGATCGGCCCATGCGAGCCCTTCACCACCCGGACGTCTCCTCCGTCACCCTCCCCACCATGCTGAACGCCCTCGCCGACGAGGTCCGGCTCTCGGTGGTCCGCCAGCTCGCCGAGGCCGGCGGCGTGGTCTGCGGCCAGTTCGACGTCCCGGTGAGCATGTCGACCCTCTCCCATCACCTGAAGGTCCTCCGTGAGGCCGGGCTCCTCCGCGTCACCCCCGAAGGCAGCTTCCGCCGCCACGAACTCCGCCTCGCCGAGATGGAGACCCGATTTCCCGGCGTCCTCTCCTCGATCCTCCGGTCCGCCTGACCCTCTGGTCCAGGGCCTGTCACGCCGCCCGACCTCGGCGCGGAGCTCGCGCCCTCCCTCGATCACGAACCGATCGGCTAACCGGTTCGAGGCACCCCGCAAAACCCGCTATGCTTGCTTACGCAGCGAGCGGCCGTAGCTCAATGGATAGAGCATCTGACTACGGATCAGAAGGTTGGGGTTTCGAGTACCTCCGGCCGCACAGCAGATCAAAGGCCCTTCAGGATCATCCTGGGGGGCCTTTTTCGTGCCCGTACAGCAGCGAAATACAGCAACGGGATCTACCGCCTCCGTCGCCGCCCCTGACGGTGTGCCGGAGAGGGTTCCTGAGAGGCTGCTGATGAGTCCCTGTTCTGTCTCACCCGTCTGCGAAGATCCTGAACTCCGCGTACCCGAAGTGACGGAGTCTCACGACATGAGCGATGAGCGGTCCGCAGGCGTCGACATGTACCGCTACTACCGGCGTCTTCTCAAAGATCACTGGCTGGAGACGGCCATCTGCTGGACCGTCGTTGTCCCCGACAACGGTGAACCGCTCACGCTCGCCGAGATCGGGGAACGGGTGAGCGGCGGCACGAGCCATGAGATCCACGAGAAGGCGTCCTTCGAGGACGCCTACTCCGACGAGGCCGCCTGGGCGATGCTGGCGGGGCGCTCCGGTCCGGTGACCGAGTTGTTCGAGGACAACGGCTACCACGGCGTCCATCCACCGACGCTTTCACGGCTCAGTGTCGGCGCCCGGGCCTACAGCGTCTACTGGAACGTGAACGCCAACAACCGCGTCGCCTTCGCCGCTGATGGAGAGCTGCTTCTGATGGTCGATGCAATGTACCCGGAGGAGTGGGCGCAAGAGCCGAATCTGGCGCGCTGGCCCGAATTGGCGGCCATGGCGCCGCACTTCAAATGGAGGAACGGGAAGAGTTGGCGAGCGGCGGCGCTGGCGACGATCGAGCTGACCACAGGAGCCAGGCTGAGCCTGGACTGGTTTGACCAGGAGCGCCCTTATCTCACTTCCCAAGATCCTGCATCGGATTGAGCAGAGGTGGGGCCAAGTGGGATCAGACCAGGCGCGGAAGAAGGCACTCAGAGTCCTTGAGGGCCTTCTTGCTGACTGCGGTCGTTAACCGTTGAGGCTGGCGTTCAATCGATCGAGTGCCTTACGCGTCTCGGGCGACGGGATCTGTGTGTAAACGTCCATGGTCATCGAGATCTGCGAGTGCCGCAGGATGCGCATCGCCACCCGAGGATGGACGTCGAGAGCAGCCAGGAGCGATGCGCAGGTGTGCCGGGTGTCGTGGACGCGGATGCGCGGGACACCCGCCTTGCGGCATTGAACTTCGAAAGATCGGTTGAAGTTGCGCGGCTCGATCGGCGTGCCGTTCCTCGTGGTGAAGACGAGATCAGACTTCTTCCACTTCGTTCCGGCCGCCTTACGGGCGTCGTCTTGGGTTCGCTGACGGTGCTTGAGCGCGGTGATGCACAGGCCGAGCAGCGGAAGCGACGCGGTGGAGTCGTCAGTTTTGGTGGTCTCGCGGTGGAGAAGCTCCCCCCTGACACGGTTGAGCTGGTGGGAGATCCACACTTGCTCCCCACCGAGGTCGACGCAGTCCCAGGCGAGCCCGAGCACCCCGCCCCGCCGCAGACCCAGAACGAGAATCAGCACGTAGGCGGCATAAAGTGGATCATTCTCCGTTCGCAGGTGTTCAAGGAATTTCCGCGCCTCGTCGACACCCCACACCACGTGCTGACGCTTCTTCTTGGTCTTGCTCGCACTGGGCAGGGTGGTCAGTGCCGCGACGTTCTTGGAGATCAGTTCTTCCCGGACGGCGTTGCCGAGCGCGGAACGTAGGACACGGCGGATGCCCGCGATCGTGCTCCGGGATCGCAACATCAACGAGACCCAGCCGGATCCACCGGTTGTCGTAGATCAGCCGCTCACCATGCACGATCTAGCGTGTCTGCTCATCGTTGGTAGCCACACAGCGAAGCTACCGCTCAACAACCCCGACGTACGCGGGCATCAGCACAGCGCCAACAGTCCGCTTCGAGACGGGATATCAGGCCGTCCTGGAGGATTGCCGAATTGTTCAACGCCGCTGCGTTTGAGGGGGAGTCTGGATGTCAAGACCCGGCGTCTGCTCGATGCTGATGGATTTTGAGCACCGTCCGACCGCCCTACTCCGAAAGGCCCGCCGATGGACACCTCAGGCTTGACCCGCTTCGGTGAGCTCGTCCAGACCGCAGCCGAACTGCGTCCCCTGGAGCTGGCCGAACTGCATGAGATCGGTGCTGTGCTGAGGGAGGTGATCCAGACCGCCTCCGCTCTGGCCATCCGTGTGGAAGCCGAGACCACGACCCTGTCGAAGCGGTACGTTCTGCGCGACACCACCGGCGACCCCGATCCGGAGGCGCGCCTGGCCGAGGTCCGCGAGCGCATGAGACGGATGGTCGATCTCCTGCAGGAAGCCGACCTGCAGGCCCGCCGCTCCCATGCCACGATCGGCCGCATCGTGCAGGCCGACCCCGACGCCGCCGCGGATCGACCCATGGCGTCAAGGGGTTGAGCAGAGCAATGGGACACCTGTAGATCAACTTGCGACCAAGCTCGCTGATCAAGAGGTGTCCCGTTGCAGGAGAAGTCTGTCATCACGCGAACGATCACGGTAGCCGCGGGCGCGTTCGCGCCCGGCCACCTGGGTGAGCTAACACAGACCGTGGACTTCGCCCTGGTGGACGCGGTCCTGGAGGAGACCGGAGCCCTCCAGCGGCGGACCCGGCTGCTGCCCGCCCGGGTGGTGGTGTACTTCGTGCTCGCGCTGGCGTTGTTCGAAGACTGCGGCTACCGCGCGGTGTGGGACAAGCCGACGGCCGGGCTGTCTGTCCTGTCTCCGGTTCGTCCGCACACCTCCTCGCTGTCACGCGCCCGCCGACGCCTGGGAGCGGCGCCCCTGCGCGCTCTGTTCGACGCCCTCGCCGGGGCGGTGGCCTGGCGCGATACGCCCGGCGCGCACTGGCGGGGCCTGCGTACCGTGGCCATCGACGGCACCAGCCTGCACCTTCCCGACCGGGAGGCGGTCACCGCCCGCTTCCCCAAACGCGGCAAGGACCGACACAGCGGATACCCGCTGCTGCGGCTGGTCGCACTGGTCGAGACCGGCACCCGCGCGATGATCGCCGCGGCCTTCGGTCACGAGAACGACGGCGAACTCAGCTACGCCGGGCGCCTGCTGGGCGCACTCGATGCGCGGATGCTGGTCCTGGCCGACTCGGCGTTCGATTCCTGGACGTTCCTGCGCGACGTCCAGGCCCAGGGCGCTCAGTTCCTCATCCGCTCTTCGGCCCGCCGCTGCCCGACCATCCAGCAGCGACTGTCCGACGGCTCCTACCTGGCCCGGCTCGGGCGCGGTGCGCTGCCGGTGCGGGTGGTGGAGGCGTGGATCACCGTCACCTTGGCCGACGGCACCCGCCGCCGTGAGCAGTGGCGTCTGATCAGTAGCCTGCTCGACCCCGTCGCCTATCCGGCCGGCCAGCTGGTGACCTTGTATCACGAACGCTGGCAGGCCGAGACCGCCTACGCCGGCCTGAAGGCGACCTTGCTGGAGGGCCGGGTCCTGCGCTCGGGACATCCCGAGGACCTCGCCCAGGAGGTGTGGGGCATCCTGACCGTCTATCAGGTGCTCATCCGCACCGCCGCGGACACTGCCGCCAGCTGTCCGGGCCTGGACATGGACCGGCTCAGTTTCACCGTCGCGCTGCACGCCGCCCGCGACCAGGTAACCACCGCTTCCGACATCCTGCCTGAAGGCCCAGCCGTCCTGGTCGGAGCGATCGGCCGGACGCTGCTGACCAACCTGCTGCCCGCCCGACGGCGTCAGCGGATCAGGGCCCGAAGCCCGAAGATCATAAGCAAGTACGTCCCCAACTTCGGCAAGCACCCCGCGACCACGCAGACCTACACCCTGCACACTGAGGTCATGGTCATGGAGGAGGGGTTCGCGCCGCGCCCACGCCGCTGACCGAGAGAATCCGCCCCGAATCGCGGCGAGGAACAGCTTGCTAGCATGATCGAATCGCGGCATGAGCTCGGGTATCCGTATCCGGGTGGAGAGTCCGCCGCCGAGGAGGAACGTCGTGGCGGAACGCGTCGTCGAGGTCACCGATCAGGTGTATATCGATCATGGTGAGTTCATGCTGTTGGACTGGGACGGCGGGAATGGGCAGGCAGAAGGAGGCCTTTCGCCCTTCGACCTTGCCGATCAGGCGAGGAGTTCTGGGGCCTGGTTCCTGACCAGCGGGAACGTCGCCTTCATCGTCGGCGAATACGGCTTCCACAAGGCGACCGTCTTTTTGGAACGCTGGGACGGCGAGCCGCCACGGGACGAGGGATGGGCGAAAGTCGTTGATGCGACTATGTTCTTGAGTTCCAGCGTGGTGTATGTCACGGGAAGCGGGTTCCCACCCTCGGGCAGAATGCTCAATCTTCAGGCCCTCAGACAGGAGTGGAACGTTCGCGCGAGCGTACGTCCACTCCGTAACGGCCCGACAGATGAGTACCCACCGGACAACATCGAAGAGTTCCGCATGCAGTTCTGGCATGCATAGAACGCGTTCGCCTGGCGAACGAGCTTGGTCCCGCGCTGATCCAGCATCGTCCCGCTGCCTTGTTCGCCCCTCCTTGACATCCAGACTCCCCCTCAAACGCAGCGGCGTTGCCGAATTGTTTTTGTGATGATCAAGCGGCGGCGCGCCGCGCCGCCGTACCCGGCCCTCTGCCGCACGCCGCCCGGGCGCGCGGCGTGGGCGCCGGTCCCGGCCGGTGGTGCCCCGGGCCGTCCACCGACCCACGCACCCGCCGAACCAAGCGCCCACGCCGACCGCCGACACGCCGCCACCTAAAACACTTTGGCTACGGGCGTCGGAAAACGCATGTCATTTGAGCGAAGTAGTCTCCGATTAGGGCCTCTGACATGTGGCTGAGCTGCCACCCCTCACGTTCGATGCCCTCAATCAGCTCGGCCGCGTCCGGCACGGCCCACGTATCTGTGTTCTCTTGCTTGGAGCGAAGTCGGGACACAAAGACTGTACGTCCCTCTTGATATGCCCGCCGAGCCTCCTCAATGGTTTTCTGCTGAAGATCCTGCTCATCGTTTCGAAACCACGCCATACGCTGCTTGACTCCTTCGCCAAAGTCGATGCATCAAGGCCATTGGGGAAGTAACGACCCTGCTCCTAGCAGGGTTCCCGAGAGACGAACGCCGCCTCCGGCGGGGGCACTTCGGCTCCGGGATGATCGAAGTTGCAAAGCCAAAGAGCCGTAGATGGCTGAGGTGGAGCTGGATCTTCCCGTCTGCCACGTCCCAGGCAAGCCCAACATCTCGACTCCTCCGGATTAAGGCCGTCTGTGACCGTTGGCTTCCAATGGCCGAGGAACGCCTACCGGCTGACGTACACAGTGAGAATGGCAGTGGCCCTCCGTCCCCGAGCTGTTGCCCCTCCGGGGTGGGACGAGGCAGACGGGAAGATCCGGCGGGAGGGGTATGTGCGTCCGCACAGGGGCTCTCAGGCCGTGCCACTCGCGTGCCAGTAAGGCCGGGGAACAAGGGGAATCACGGGGACTCACGGACAGGGCAAGACCGTCTCCGACCTGCACCGCAGCAGTTCAGGGGACCGCGTACCGAAATCTTCCAAACTGGTGAGCATGGAACTGTGAAGCTCGCCCGCCGGCAGGAGCTACAAGCCGGAACGAGGGAGGCACACCTGATGGTGAGAGAAAGAATGTCTCCATGAACTCCGAAGGCCAAGCCGAGATGTTGCCCCTTATTCAACGCTTCGTCACCACGCAAGAAAGCGTCACCCCACAGGGAAAGCCCCTCTCACCGCGCTATCTGAAACTACTCGGCGGCAACTTTCTGCGCACCCTCTCCGAGGTCGAACTTGCTGTGTTCGCTCGTTCATTTGCGCGCGACGCACAAGACATCAAGGACGATGAGCTTGGTGTATTGCTGCATCTGGGTTGGAGGCCCCGTCTTGTCGCCGCTTACCTGATAGGTCTTGACCGCCGAACCCTGTTCCGTCCCAAGCTCCGCGAACTGCTCCTGGAAAGTGCTGGCCCTTACGCGGGGAAGGGTTACTGTTTCGCCTTCGCTCGCTTCGGTGAGGCAAGCGATGCAGAGTCTCTAGTGCTCTACCTCGACCGCTACCTTCCTCGTCCCGAATGCCGCTACGACCAGTCCTGGGCAATGGGCGCACTCCTTCACTTGGACGAACGTCTGGGAACCGACCACGCTGCTCACTTCTTAGTTCCAGGCGGTCTATGGGAACAGTCATGGCTAAAGGAGCTCAACGTCGACCCCACCGAGCCGAAACGCTGGATCGATCGCCTGCTCCAGTTCGCCGATGACTGCATGAGCGGAGGTGACGGCACGATCGCCCACGTTGGACGCTAGAGCGATCCCAGTCCAGGCAGCGTGCCCGCTGCGTGCCCGTCAGGAGGGTGACCAAGGGGGACTCACAGGGAATCGCGGGAAGCCGGACCACTCCCCCGCAGGTCAGCGTTTCCCCAGCTCAAATGACAAGATCCTGAAAGACCTCCCAGCTGACAACGCCGCCCGATCTCTTCCGCGCTGGCCTTACCGAATCACCCAGCGCTCAGCCAGTATCGAAAATATGAGCTGGTGGACTTGAGTACGACGGGATCACGGTGTGACGCCGGCCAAATTTGAAGAAGATAGTGATCGATCACTGTATCGGGAAAGCTCGTTTCGCAGGCGGCGTCCATTCCGCGCGCATGATACCGGAAGCGGTAGGTCCCGGGGCCGGCGGACAACGGGGGGATGCCGTGGACGCCTCCACCTCCCCACTCATACAGCGAGACGTAACCTGACGGCGACTCGAAGCTGATCTCTACGATGTCTTCGTAGCCCTCAAGGTCGGCACCCGGATCCTGATCGGCTACGGCTACGGTGAAACTCACCGTGCCTGTGTGAAGACCAGTGATCAGGAAGGCGTTGCCCTTCTCCACTCGGATGATCCCAACGGGGTGAGTTGGAGAGTCGTCCAACATGCCGTCTGGATAGCAGTCGTCATCCTCATCGACGAGGTAAGCATGGCTGTAGTGCACTTCGACGTCCATCTGTGCGGTTTCCACCGCAGGAGTTCCGCCTCTTTCCATGGTCGAGGAGCATAGGGGGCTCTACCGACAGGATCACCGTACTGCCGCGCATCTGTCTCCTGATCGCCACACCAGTTCCATTCGGGCATCCGGGTTGCACTTCGGGTTGCAATACAGGGGCGTTCAGAGTCGTTCAGGATGGATCGCGTACGGCCTGCGACCTGCATTGAACTGTCCGGAACAGCCCGAGGGCGATCTTTTAATCCGTAACTTCCGAGTTCGAGAGCCTGCCACAATCAGGTCGTGGGTTCCCAGGACTCCCCGCTTTACAAGGCTGCCCGACTCCAGTTCGTAGGCGCTCGTGCCGAGGAGGTTACTGTCAGCGCTGTCCACATCATGGAGTGCTTGGAAGACGACGACTGGGAGACGGCCCTCATCCTTCTTGAAGATCTTGGCGATGCTCACCCACAGCCGCCCAAGTTCTGGAGCCTGCTGGCCGACGCCGCTCGGTTGATATGGCTCCGGGAGGATGCCGACTGGTACGAGTGGCGGAGCAGCGAGGCCCGGAACGGCGCCCTCCAGGCTGAACTCTGCCTGGTGCGTACCGAGGACGGGGGCCGTGCACTGTCGGTGCCTCCTGGCAGGTTGCTCCGGCCTGTGTGGGACATCGACCGCCGTACACCCGAAGGTGAATCCCTACTCAGCATCGCCTCCCTCTGGGTCGAGGGTCGTGATCCGTTGAAGCCGGGTGAGTGCGCGCGGGTGAGGCTTATTCCCCTGACCCCTGAGCACTGGAAGCACCTCAAACCGGGTGATGTGATCACCATGCACGAGATGCGGCCACCCGTTGGAACGGCACGCATCACCGAGGTCATGCCACCTGTTGCGACTGCTCCCTAGTTGCGGTTCTAGGCGCTGTCCCATGCCGTTCCAGGCGGACCAGCCGCGCCTATTGATCCACGTTGAACTGATCGGGACGGCCGAGATCCGAGCTGCTAATGCGGTTTATGTTTCCCGCACGACATCTGGTCAGGTATGGCAGGAAGCAGCTCAGAACATTCCACTGGAGTGCGCTGCCTTAGGCTTGACGCATGCCCAGCTTTGAGATTGTCACGCATGTCATGGCGCCACCGGAACGAGTCTTCGACATCTCGTTGGACGTGGATGTTCACGCAGCCTCAATGGCGGGATCTTCCGAGAAAGCAGTCGGAGGTGTGACCGCTGGTGGCTTGAAGCTGGGCGATACCGTTACGTGGCGGGCACGACACTTCGGCATCCGTTGGCGGATGACGTCTACGATCAGCGCTTACGATCGCCCTGGCTATTTCGTCGATGAGCAGGTGTCAGGACCTTTCAAACACTGGTACCACGCTCACTATTTTCAGCCTTACGACCATGGCGGTACGGTAATGAGCGACGTCATTGAATTCGCCGCGCCTCTCGGTCCTCTCGGGAGGATCGCTGAAATGCTGGCTCTCCGTCACTACATGCTCAGGTTGATCCGGGTTCGGAATCAGTACATCAAGCAGGTTGCCGAAGCCACTCTCACGGCCGAGTGAGGATCTCCCCGTAATCTCCTAGCTTGTCCGTCAGTCTTGATGTCAGCCTTGCCCCTCGCTACCTGAACAGGGTCGTTCACATGGGTCTCTTTTTTTGAGTACTACCGCGCTGCCGATCGTGAGGCGGCACTTATTCGGCCAGAAGCTTCCCGCACGATCGAAGAGCCTCACGGGGTTGCTGGGTTCGACGCGGTGGAGACCAAGTGGATCGACCAGTGGGGAACCTTAAACAAGCTGGTTGCACTCATTGGCGACGTCGATCTCTCCACGGAGCTGGTCGGCATGGTAGCTCTGTATCCCCCGCCGGAAGGCGCCCCGCAGAGCGATGAGGAATGGGATGCCCTGCCGGAGGACTCGCCCTACTTGGATGGGCCGGGCATCGAAGAGCTCTCGGTGAATGTGCGTGACCTGCTTGCTGAGGCCAACGATGCATTGCTGCCGGCGCTGGTGGAGCGCTGGGCGCAGATCGAGGAGTTCTCGCACTTTAGCTCGGTCGACATGGAGTATCTCCAGTCGGTAGCCAAGGAACTGGTCGGGCTATCTCGCCGCGCGAAGAAGCATGATCAGTTGCTCTACTGCTGGATGTGCGCCTGACCGGGGGACCACCGTGTAGATCGGCCAGGCTGCACGTTGGGCCATTAGCGGGCCATTAAGGGGGGTCAACAGGGGGCGGTCACGGTCACTCGCGGGGCCCTCCGCCCAGCTCACGGCCTGCACAACCCGAGACCGGGCCGATTTGTAAGCAGGATGTCAGGAGCTCGAATTTTCTAGGCTCCGCCACTCTCGCGGCATAGAAAAGCCCAGATCAGGCAGGGTTCTTCCCGCCGTACGCAGGCCGCGCCACCGCGGCTCTATGCCATCGTTCGTGAGCACCTATCGCTCGTGGAACATCGTGCTTTACGATCATGTGCTATGTCCGACTTCGAACCGACTCCTCTTGACTATGTGGCGAGATTCCTCATGTATGATCCCTGGCCGCTCTACTTGTCGGTTATTCTTCTTCCCTTTCTGATCACGCTTGTCTACCGCGTTCGCAAAAGCTCGTGGCCCTCAGTGCTTCGAGTAGTTGCGATGACTTCCCTGGTCATCGGCTTTTGGATGGTATTTCGCGCTCTCTATGGGTATGAATTTGGCCTCAACATCGCCGCCATGGATGTTCTGATCAATGCCGGAACAGCGCTTCTCATCGGAGCTGGCGTCTGCATATTGGCTGAGCGACGTCGTGGTGAAGTGCCTCCGACGGGGGCACTTCGGCTCCAGGGGGATCGCCAAGAGCATGAGCCGGGTTTGTAGGTGGTTGGGTGCCGGATCTTCCCGCCGCCGTAGTCCCAGGGCAAGCCGAGCAGACCGGGAGCCAGGGCGTCAAGGTCGTTCGTCCGGTGGGGCGATTCACCTCGGCACCCTGGCTTCGGCCCGCTCCTCGGTGGGTGGGACGACGGCGACGGGAAGAGTTAGCGGGGGCGTGCGCGCCGCGTGGGAGCATGAGCGAGGTGACCAAACTGCCAGAGGTCTATTTCTGGGAGCCAACGTGGGAGCCAAAGGGCTGTACGGTCTCGAACCGGGCTGGACTGATATGAACGAGCGGGACCCTTCGTGACGTGTCGGCGAACGACTCTGAACGATCCTGGGCATCGTTCGGAGACCTATGGATCAGAAGGTTGGGGTTTCGAGTACCTCCGGCCGCACAGTGCGAAGGCCCAGGTCATCACCACGGTGACCTGGGCTTTTTCGTGTTCTGGATCAGGTGCGGGTGCCCGGTCGTGTCCGGCTGATTTTTCCCAATGGGTTCCCGTGCTCCGGGGCGCAGAACGTCACTGATCCGGCGCATGGCGATCTCGTCGTGCCCTACGAGGCACTTCTCGTAGGTGCGGTGCAGGACCTCCACGCTGTTGCCTGCCCACTCGGCTACCTGCTTCGGCGAGACGCCAGCGTTGAGCCAGGTGGACAGGCGGCGTGCCGAAGGTCGTACGGGCGCCGGGCCAGTGGCGAGGAGTAATCCTCGGCGCTCAGGACCAACTCTCGGGCCTTCTGCCAGATACGGAGGACTGTGCTCTTTGCGAGCACGTCCCCGCGCGTTCCGTAGAACAGGCGTCCTCCAGGGCCGGCGCCCCACGCGATGGCAATACATGCTTTCGGCGAACCCGGTAACGGCTCTACCGTGCCCCGGTACGGCTCCACCGTGCTCAGGCAGACGAGAAGCGGTCCGTGTTTTTTGGAGCGGTGCGAAGGGCGCTAGTGGCGCGAACCAAGAATTCACAAAGCAGGATGATCAGGTTTTCAAGGAGTCTGGAAACACCTCACGGAGTGGCACCGTACAAACCGGGGCAGGTCAGCAC
Organism: Streptosporangium sp. NPDC005286; assembly: GCF_040607515.1. Taxonomy (NCBI): domain Bacteria; kingdom Bacillati; phylum Actinomycetota; class Actinomycetes; order Streptosporangiales; family Streptosporangiaceae; genus Streptosporangium; species Streptosporangium sp. NPDC005286. Next base: position 16,436 of record NZ_JBEXGU010000002.1, read on the forward strand.
AGGGGAAACAACGCTGTCGGCCGGGGCAACGTGGCCGCCTTCCGTCAGATGGCCCGGCGTCCGCTGTCAGCGATCCTCAGACGTCCGTGATCTTCAGAAAGGCATCGCTCATGCAAATCGAAAAGGCCAAAATCGTTGAGCTCCTCCGGTCCCGCGGCGACAACGCCCTGGCGCAGCAAGCCGACAAGAGCCTGCCCCCGCAGATCGATACCGACCAGCACGCGGAACAGCTGTCCAAGCTCGGTTTGAACCCTCAAGACCTTCTCGGCAAACTTGGCGGCCTCGGCGGCCTCGGTCAATAACCCTGGGGCTAGGGGCGCGGGGCAGCTCGATAGCATGATCGCTCTTCAATGTGACCCCACGCCAACCCGATACGCTTCTGGTCTTCGGGCCAACGCCTGGTCAACAGCATGACGTGAGGATGTTGGATCTTCCCCTATGGATCAGAAGGTTGGGGTTTCGAGTACCTCCAGCCGCACACATGCAAGAAGGCTCCTGAACAGGCATTACGCCATCGGGGGCCTTCTTGATTTCTTGATCGTTCGAGCTTCTTGCCAACACCCTTGCTGACAGGTTGGCTCCCATCACCCTTCGAGCGTCGTCACTATGAGGTGTTGGAGTATGCCACCGGCCAGGATGGCGACTGCACCGGCTAGCCACATCGGCGCATGATCTTTCCCTCTGGACAGCAGCAGGGCTCCCCGATCGTGTGGTCTCTGCACGTCCACTTGAACGATATGAACGACCAGTGCGAGCAACACTGACAACACGGTGTAGGCGTCGAGGCTCACCCTGGTATCCCAGATCATGACTACATTCACGATCAGTCCGAGAAGACCGGCGCCGGCAATGAGTACTCTGCCCCTCTTCGGCACATCGAGGCGAGCGGCGTTCATCAGCGCGATGACGGTGACGGCGGCAACCCCGCCGAGGATGGCCACGTATCCCTGCGACTGAAGCCGCCACGGCCGGGGGCGTTCAGCCACCACCGGTGGCTGAGACGGCAAATCCGTGGACACCACAGGAACAACCTCCAAGATCTGATCTTGGAATTCTTATCCCATTCGGCCTGGCTCCGCCAGATGCCAACAGGCGACGACACACCAGTAGACCCGCTAGGCGAAATGCCGTAACGGGCCTACTGGGTCGCGCTTGGGGTTCGATCCTTCCTACTCCCCGATGGCCTCGGCGAAGATGCCGGCCGCGGAGGCTTCCGCCGCTCGGATCACGTGGGCATAGACGTGGAGCGTGATGGACGGGTCGGCGTGGCCGAGCCGGGCGGCGACGACGTGGACGGGGAGGCCTGCCAAGAGGGGCGTCGTCGCGTGGATGTGCCGGAGATCGTGCAAACGGGCGTGCGGGAGTGGTTCCTTGGGCTTGGGCTCCTTCGCCGGGTTGTTGTAGCGCCGGATCATGGTTGCGGTGAGCGAGCTGACCGTGTCGGGATGGATCGGTTCACCCCAGCCGGTCGTGAACACGTGGTCATCCGTTCCTCGCCGCTCCTGCCCGGCCGCCTGCTTGCTCCGCTGTGCCTTCAGGACCCTGATCGTTCCGTCGTCGAGGCTGACGATGCGCTTCCGGCCGCTCTTGGTGGTTCCCTCGATGCGTTCGCCGTCGATGAAGGCGGCCGATCCGGTGATGGTGATCTGCTTGCCGTCGAGGTCGACGTCTGACCAACGCAGGTTGAGCAACTCCCCGCGCCGGGCGCCCGGGTAAGCGGCCACTTGGCGGAGGGTGCTTGCTTCCGGAAAGTGGTCGCGATGACGAACATCGCTGCGACGAGCAGATGCCACCGGATCATCATGGTCGCGTCCAGGTGGATTTCGTCTCCGAGGGTTGCGCCGCCCAGGAGGATGAGAACCGCCACGAATCCTTCGAACTTCTGCGAGGCACTGGGCGCGGACCGGATCGGCCGGCGGGGGTTCCACCCGTTCTTCCACGAGATCGTCGAGGTACGGCAGGCCGGTGACCCCGGCGAGCCGCCCTCGATCGTTGAGGAGCGCTGGCCCGGCTACATGATGGGCTCGATGCTGCTGACGCGGGCCGGGGTGGTCGTCACCGCCGGGGCGAGACATCTGGTCGCGAGGGTCGCCGACCGATCCACCCTGTACTGGACCTTCTGGCGCCGGTCACGATCCACCAACGACCCCTCGCACGGGTGGGGACACAACTCGCAGTGGGCGACCGGCTTCCGCCGCGACTACCTGATCGACGGCCGGTTGCACTACAACGTGGACGAGGTCCTGGATCCGAGTGACGACGAGGGGGGGAGACGACGAGGAGGACCTCGACCCGGCGTCGATGATCGAGCTTGTCCGGTACCGATGCAGCACCATCGTCGATCACGGCGATGACCAGTACCCCTACAACGATCACCATGTCGAACCGGCCCCCGCGGACTGACCCGACGTAGGCATCCTGGCTCTACCGGAAGGCATGGAACCGATGAAGTGAACCCCGTCCCGGTCGCGTTCACGGAAGGGGTGCGCAGCGGCCCATACAGCAACACCGTCTTACGCGATCTGAGCAGGGCGAGACGCCGCTAGCGAGGCATCCGCCCTTCCCTGCGGATTAGCGGGTTACCCGGACCAAGGGGCAGGACCTTGCTTCAGGACGTGGACCTCGGTTTCCTCGACTGGCTCGTCTCTCCGGAGACTGAAGCGATCGTCGAGGCCACGGCGAACTCACTGGTGACCACGAGTCGTCTCATCGACCTGTTCAGCGGGGACTGTCAGCTCATCGACGGAGAGCTGGTGGGCTACGGCGACAGTCCGTCGGCGCCGGAGGTGAGGATCCGAGCGTTCGACAGCGGCCGCTGGGACGTGCAGACGGACGGCCTTGAGTTGTTGGAAAAGATCATCATGCTCTATCCCGACGCGCACGAGCTTCCCGAGCGGTGAATCCGCGGGACTCACCGCGAAAGGTCTCCCAGGAGGATCCTGGAAGGCCTTCGTCGGTGTCGATCGACAGCGATTCGGGTGCTCCTTCGCGTGATCTGAAGATCGTCGTCCGCCGGTGAAAACTGGGTGACATTTCACATCACTTGCCGGAATGCTGGGGGCGGGCGATGAGTTTTGTCGGTGGTGCCGGTCAGTCTTTGCATGGCCACAACTTCTTGTGAGACCCAAGGCTGAGACACCAGCCATGACCACGTCATGTCCGACAACCCCGATTGAGGTGCCGTGCCCAGCCCACAGCTCGATTCACCCGCCAAGCCCGCGACCGCTGTTTCAGGTCGCACCCCGGCCGTGATCCGGCTGCTGGTGCTCGCCACATTCGTGGTCATCCTCAACGAGACGATCATGATCAACGCGATCCCGCGGCTGATGAGCGCGCTGCACATCACCGAGCAGACCGCGCAGTGGCTCTCGACCGCCTTCATGCTGACCATGGCCGCTGTCATCCCGATCACCGGATGGTTCCTGCAGCGGGTGTCCACCCGCAGCGCGTACACCACCGCGATGGGCCTGTTCCTGCTCGGCACGGCGTTGGCCGCCGTCGCGCCGTCGTTCGAGGTGCTGCTGGGCGCCCGCATCATCCAGGCGTCCGGGACGGCTGTGATGATGCCGCTGCTGATGACCACCCTGATGCAGGTGGTGCCCGAGACGGACCGGGGCCGGGTGATGGGCAACGTCTCCCTGGCCATCTCGGTCGCGCCCGCCATGGGCCCGACGGTCTCGGGGGTGATCCTCCAATTCGGGTCCTGGCGGCTGCTGTTCGCCGTGGTGCTCCCCATCGCCGCCGTGATCACCTGGCGCGGCCTGAAGCAGCTCAAGAACGTCGGAGAGCCCCAGTTCAGCACCATCGACTGGTTGAGCGTGGTGACCGCCGCTGTCGGCTTCGGTGGCCTGGTCTACGGGCTCAGCTGGTTCGAGGGTGGTGACGCCGGCGTCGCCGCCGCGATCGTGGCGGCCGGCCTGGTGGCCATCGCCGTCTTCGTCGCCCGCCAGCTGTCGTTGCAGAAGCGCGGCGTGCCGCTGCTGGACCTGCGTACCCTGCGCCACCGCACCTACACGATCGCGCTGATCCTGATGTCGGTGGCCTTCATGGCGATGCTCGGATCGATGATCTTGCTGCCGCTGTACCTGCAGAACGTCCGTGAGCTCAGCCCCCTGCAGACCGGACTCCTCGTGATGCCGGGCAGCCTCGCGATGGGGCTGCTCGGTCCGACCGTCGGCCGCCTGTTCGACCGGTTCGGCGGCCGGGTTCTGGTCATCCCCGGTGCGATCGGGATCGCGCTCGCGCTCACCGGCTTCACCCAGGTCACGATGACCATGCCGTTCTGGCAGCTCCTCGGTCTGCACGCGCTGCTGATGGTGGGGCTGGCCGCGACCTTCACCCCGGTATTCACTCTCGGGCTCGGAGCGGTTCCGCCGCCGCTCTACTCCCACGCCAGCTCGATCCTGAGCACGCTGCAGCAGGTCTCCGCGGCCATCGGCACCGCGCTCGTGATCACCGTGATGAGCGCGCGAGCCGATGCCCTGAGATCCGCGGGAGCCACGGAGGCGCTCGCCAACCTCGACGGCATGCGGCTGGCCTTCATCATCGGCGCGGTGCTGTCCGTGGCCGTGGTCGTCACCGCCCTGCTACTACCCGCCCGAGCGGACAGCGCCGGCGAGATCGAGGGGGCCCGGCCGATGCACCCGGCATGACGACGGTGGAATGGGACGCTGCAACCTCCCATATCTCGCTGAAGTCTGACGGAGAGGGGCCGGTGCAGGACCTGTCGGCCTCGGTGAGCGCCCGGCCCGTCCGCCTTCCGGGCGTCAGCACACGATGAAGATGCTCTTCCAGCCGACGGGCGTCCTCTGCTCCGCGTTGCGGTTGGACGGCAGCTCGAAGTGCATCACACCCTGCGTGTCGGGCTGGTTGTACATCCGGCCGCTCTGGCCGTCGCCGTACCACTTGTACGACCCGTGGAAGGGGATGTTGGACGGGCCGCACCGGTCGATGACCACCGACCGGCCGGTGAAGCCCGGCCCTTCGTAGGCCACGTACTGTGAGGCGTAGGCGGCGCTTCCCATGACCGCGACCATGGCGGCGGAGATGACGGGGACGAGGGCGATTCGCTTCACGATGATCCTCCCGATGACCTCAACGATCTACCGAGAGTATACGTACAGCTACTCTGAGTGAACAAAACATGTCGCACATGGTCTGGACCGCTCGTCGAAAGCGGAGAAGACCGTTTCGACTGAGGGTCGCGGTGTCGTGGTCGCGCAGCATGTGCAGGACGGTCGCCGCCGACGGGTGGCGCGCAGGCTCATCCCCTGCTCGCGCAGGTGTAGGTCCATCGACAGCATGGCGTCATCGACGACGGTCGCGCCGCCGATCGCCCTGATTACGATTAGACATATGTACTTCTGGAACGCGGTCGCCCCGATTCCCTCCATGGGGGCCGTCGAGACACACCGCGGTGCCGCTAGTGTTCGGCCGGACTGAAGTACCGGCGCGGGTTGTCCACCAGCATCGTGGTCAGTTGCGTCTGGGTGACCCCGGCGCTGAGCAGCGCCGGAAGCACCTGCTCGTGCAGGTGGGTGTAGTGCCAGTTCGGCGCGACCTGCTCGCGCACGCCCGGAGGGAACCAGTCGATGTGGCACGACGCGTCGTGTGACAGGACCATCCGGTCGGCCAGTCCTTGCCGAGCAAGAGCCGCAACGGTCGCCACCCGCTGGTCGGTGGGCAGCAGGACGTCCAGACCGAAGCGGTCCATGCCGATGTAGGAGCCGTTGTCGATGAGCTGGTGCAGGTAGTCCAGGTCGGCTGTGTCGCCGCTGTGCCCGATGACCACCGCGCCGAGGTTCACACCCTCGCTGCGCAGGATCTCCTGCGCGATCAAGCCGGTGCGGGCGTGCGCACTGGTGTGGACGGTGATCGGCGCGCCGGTGCTGAGGTGCGCCTGCGCCACGGCCCGCATCACCCGCTCCACGCCGGGCGTGAGCTCGTCCTCGATCGCGCACTTGAGGAACGCGGCTCTGATGCCGGTGCCCGCGATGCCCTCGGTGAGCTCTCGAACGAACAACTCGGTCATGCGCTCGGGGCCGCCGAGCAGGGTGCCCGGCCCGTGGTAGCGGAAGTAGTACGGCACGTCCCCCAGTGTGTAAAGGCCGGTCGCGACCACAATGTTGAGATCCACGTGCCGGTTGACCGACGCGACGCGCCGGACATCCCGACCGAGGCCGATGACGGTCGGATCGACGATCGTGGACACGCCCGTCGCCGCCAGAGCCGTCAGCCGGGCCACGGCGTCGTCGACGCGCCGCTGCTCGTCCCAGCTTTCCGGCATGCTCTGCCGTAGTTCCTCGCTCAGGACGAAGACGTGCTCGTGCATCAGTACAGTGCCCAGATCATCCACGGCCACCGTGCCGCGGACGGTAGGCACCTGCGGGGTCAAGGTCATGAGGTCTCCAAGGAGTGGTAGGTGGGTCTGGCCGCGCCGCCGCGGATGGCAAGGCCGCCAGCGTAGGACAGGGTGCCCGCGCCGGCGGCCTAATTCAGCCGGGGAGCACGCCGGTCAGCGGGTGGAACGGCCCTGTCCTGAGTGGCGACCAGGTACCACGAGGGCTTGGCGCGCCAGGCGGGCTCGGTGACGGCCCCGCCGAGCGCGTCAACGCCCCACGGCACCTGGGAGTCGGCCATGAACGCCGCCTGCCCGGAAGGCAGATCCGCGGCGAAGGACGCCGCGAAGCGCTCCCGGTCCAGGAAGAGGAAGCCGTCTCGGGGCGGCAGGATGGGCGGGACCGGGACACCCGGCGGGGGATCGGCGATGAGGCTGTTGACCGACTCGCCCTTGTCCGGAGCGAACGCGGCGATGTAGGCCAGCGCGGCGACCTTGTCATGCGTGCCGGCCTCGGTGATGACGACGCCGCCGTAGGAGTGGCCGGCCAGTACCGCAGGGCCGTCCTGCGCGTCGAGCGCGCGGTGGGTGATCCGCACGTCGTCCTCCAACGACAGGGTCGGGTTCTGCACGACGGTGACGCGGAAGCCGTCGGCGACCAGGAGGTCGTAGACCGGCTGCCAGCCGGATCCATCGACGAATCCTCCGTGGACGAGCACGGCGTTTCTCACTGCTCCACTGCTCATGGAACATCTCCTCACTGCGATGGACGCGTGGACGATCGCCGCCGCCCCCCGCTGCGATCCACTCTCGGGCGCGACGCCGGCGCTGTCTTTCGGGCCAACGCATGGTTCTTGTGCCCCAACGAAAGGCGGTGTCCCGGGCGCTCGACGCCCGCGTGGCGGCGCGCCGCGGCGACCCCGACGCGACCGCCCGGGCCCGGTTCGGGATTCCCCCCGTATCGTTGAGGCATCGTCTATGAGGAGGGCGGGCAATGCGTACCACGACGCTCGGGCCCGAGGGCCCCGTGGTCGGCGTTCTGGGGCTGGGCTGTATGGGCATGAGCTTCAGCTACGATCTGGCGACCCCGCGGGACGAAGCCACGCTGGTCTCGGTGATCCACCAGGCGCTCGATGAGGGCATGACGCTGCTCGACACCGCGGACGTGTACGGGCCGTTCACCAACGAGGAGTTGATCGGTCGGGCGCTGGCGGGCGGTCATCGGGAGCGTGCGGTGCTGGCCACCAAGGTCGGCACCCTCACCCGGGACTCCGAGGGCAACCCCGTTCAGGGCCTGGACGGCCGCCCGGAGCACGTCCGGAGGTCGATCGACGAGAGCCTGAGCCGGCTCGGCACCGATTACGTGGACCTCTATCAGCTGCACCGGGTGGATCCCGAGGTGCCGATCGAGGAGACCTGGGGAGCGCTGGCGGAGACCGTGGCGGCGGGCAAGGCGCGCTACATCGGCCTGTCCGAGGTGACGGTGGAGCAGATCAAGCGGGCGCAGTCGGTGCACCCGGTGACCTCGGTGCAGTCCGAGCTGTCGCTGTGGACCCGGGACTGGATGACCGAGGTACTGCCCTACTGCCAGGAGCAGGACATCGCCTTCCTGCCGTACTCGCCCCTGGGGAAGGGCTTCCTCACCGGGCGGTTCTCCTCGTTCGACGACCTGCCCGAGGAGGATTTCCGGCGGCGACTACCGCGCTTCCAGCAGGAGGCGCTGCGCGCCAACCTGGCCATCGCGGGCCGGGTGCGTCAGATCGCCGAGCGCATCGGCGCCACCCCGGCCCAGGTGGCGCTCGCCTGGGTGATGGCCCAGGGGCGGTACGTCGTTCCCATCCCGGGGACCAAGACCTCGAAGTACCTCGCGGAGAACGCCGGAGCGGTGGATGTCGAGCTGAGCCCGGCGGATCTGGCCGAGTTCGACGCCCTGCCCGCGCCGCAGGGCGACCGCTACGGAGCGGCGGACCCGGCTCGCCAGCCGTCGTGGAAGGATTGGTCGTCCGCCTCTCGCGGGTGATCTCCACGCGGTCCTTCCCCGAGTCGCGACAAGGCCCCAGATCGACGTCATGGTCTTTCCTTGGCGTCCCATGCCGCCGGAAGCCTGGTCGTTCGTGGCTCGCTCACTGGGCGGTCAGGTCGAGGTTCCCCTTGTATGGTCTGGCGCGGATCCCGGGAACCGGCGTGGGGACGACTCCGCACCGGGCTCTCCGTTGGTGTCTGGCGTCGCCGAACATGACAGCGAGGCTTGAGTCCGGCCTGGGCACTGTCATTTTGGTCAGCATCTAATCAGGACGCCCGAACGACATTCAAAGTGACAGTGCGATCCGAGCATGGTTCGTGTGACTACAAGCGATATCTGTCATCAGAAGGTCACTGCGACATGGGATTCTGCTCATCGTTTCCAGCGATGGTCGGCGCCAGGTACAGGTACTACTTGTCACTTTGCGATGGTGCCGGCCAGTTCCGTGGACGGGTGGAGCAGCGGCTACAAGACGGCTTCCAGCGGTAGGTAGCTGCCGCGCCAGGTGGCTGCCAACTCCTGAACCGGCAGGTTGAGTGCCTCACCGAGGCAGACGATCGTGCCGAATCCGGGAGAGGGTAGTCGTCCGGTCTCGATCTTGCGCAGGGTTTCCGGCGAGATGCCGGCCGCGTGCGCGACTTCCGCTAGGTCGCGTCCCGCTCGCGCGTGGCGCAGCAGGGCGCCGAGACGCCTGCCGGCTTCGATCTGCTCAGGCGTGAGCGGTTGGCGGACCATGCTCCCAGAATAGGGTTGGTATTACTATACCGGCAAGTGTTAAGGTTCCGGTATAACTATACCAACACCCTGTGACGCGAGGTAATCGTGATTGAACTGAAGACGCCTGCGGAGATCCAACGCATGCACGTGGCCGGACGTTTCGTCGCCGAGGTGCTCTCCGAGGTCGGCCGGCTCGCCGACGTGGGCGTCAACCTCCTGGACCTGGAGCACCACGTGCGCGGCATGATCAAACGGCGCGGGGCGGAGTCGTGCTACTGGGACTATGCGCCGTCCTTCGGACGCGGCCCGTTCCGCAACGTCATCTGCCTGTCGGTCAACGACGCCGTCCTGCACGGCCTACCCCACGACTACACGCTGCGTGACGGCGACGTACTCAGCGCGGACCTCGCGGTCAGCGTAGACGGCTGGGTGGCCGACTCGGCGCGCACGGTCGTCGTTGGCACTGCTGCCGAGGAGGACCTGCGGATCATCCGTGCCACCGAGGAAGCGTTGGAGGCGGCGATCGAGGTGGCGCGTCCGGGCAATCGCCTGGGTGACATCTCGGCGGCCATCTGGGCGGTAGCCCACGACTACGGCTATCCGGTCAACAACGAGTTCGGTGGCCACGGCATTGGCCGCACCATGCACGAGGGGCCCCACGTTTCGAACAAGGGCCGGGCAGGGCGCGGCCTTACGCTCCGGCCGGGCCTGACCCTCGCGCTCGAACCCTGGTTTGCCCGCACGACCGACCGGATCGTCTACGACGCCGACGGCTGGACCATCCGGTCGGCCGACGGCTCACGCACGGCCCACTCCGAGCACACGGTCGCCATCACCGAGGACGCCCCCTTGGTGCTCACCCGGCGTGAACCGGAGGACCCCGTAACGAGGGGTGATTCCGCCAGTCGTCTATCCACAAAAGGCGCCTAGCACGCCAACGGCAGATGCTTGGTCCGTAGCGGATCACAGGTACCAACCGGGCTCAGCGCCGAACAGATCCACTAGGACGAAAAGACTGGCTGGGCACGCGTCCCGACTACATCTGGTGACAACTGGCGCTGGTAGATGACAACTATCGTCTGCCGTCACAGTTCGGAGGGGCTCTGTGGCGAGGTGAGGGCATCGCCGCATCACCACCGCTTCTGGCCCGTTTCGACGCTGGGGTGGGTCAGAAATGGGCACCAGGTATAGCGGCGCCGAGAATGGGGCGGCGGAGGTGTTGTGGGCTGATCATGACGCCGGTGATTCGGCTGGCGAGTGCCAGGGCCGCCGGGATGGAGTTGTCGATGTGGTCGCCGGCGGCCGGATCGATGCCCAGCTCACGGAGGTGACGATTGAGCCGGTCGGGATCCGCGCCCTGCCTGTCAATGGGAAACGCCGGGTTGATGTCGGTGATGAGCCGGCCGTCGACGGCATAGGTGACATGGTGCTGGGCGTAGTCATGCCGCTGCACTGTCACCACCTCACCGCCGTCGCGAGACAGGTTGGACAGGGCCTGCCACTGCGCGCGCCAGCCGCAGTCCTCGATCGAGATGGTCCAATCCCCATCCGCAGCTCGTCGCCGAGGTGGCCGGACTGACCCCCGGTACCGCGCTCGACGTCGGCTGCGGTGAGGGCGGCGATGTGATCTGGCTGGCTCGCCAGGGCTGGACAGTCACCGGCGCGGATTTCTCCGTCAACGGCCTGGCACGCGCCGCCCGGCACGCCGAGCAAGCCGGAATCGCCGATCAGGTTGACTGGTGGCGGGTCGACGCACGGACCATCGCGGTGGCCGGGCGGTCATACGATCTGGTGACCAGCCACTATCTGCACGCGCCGGACGGCGGGATGATGGACGTGACCCGCCGGCTGGCCGACGCCGTCGCGCCCGGCGGATATCTCCTCGTCGTCGGCCACGCACCCTCCGTGGAGCTCACACACTTGACCGCGAGCCAGCGCAGGGCCATGTTTCTTGCCGAAGAGTTGCTGCCCGGCCTACCGGAAGACTTCGAGGCCCTCGTGGTCGAGCAGCGGCCACGGAAGATGACCCGCGACGGAACGTCTATCAACGCTCACGACTCCACGCTGCTTGCTCGCCGTCGGCTTAGCTGAAGCGTTTTGCAGAAGACCGCCGGAAGGCGTACTGAGCTGGGTTGTCAGCGGGTTGGCTATAGGTCGTGCATCCGGGCGACGGCTTGGACGGCGTGATGGAGGCCCTCGCCGCGAAGCGGCCTCCGGGGAGGATGAGTGCAGAAATTAGGCTAAGCAACAGTTCTTGAGTTGAGTTCGCTGGATCGATCGCGGCTGACGGACCTCTCGACGGCCCACTGGCGCGGCGGCCGCGGTTTGCCTACTTGTCTTACGTGACTTAACGACCTTCAAGCGGCTGACCGGCTGGTTCGCTTGACTACCCCAGATAACTGCCGGGACGGGTCACCGGTGAGCGGGGCCGATCGCTTCGGCAGGGCGAGGAGTGGTGGGGCGGGGCTCTGGCAGGAGTGCCGCCGGCCGCTTGAGCAGCCACCGTTCGACCGCCGCGCTCATCTTCCCGCCCGCCTCTAGCGCCGCCGCCTTGGCGGCGACCGGGTTGGTGTTCGCCACCTGGCCGAGGATCACCCCGAACACCAGGCGGCCTCGTACGCGGGAGGCCCACATCAGGTTGCCGCCCGCGACGGTGCCGGAGCCGGTCTTGATGCCGATGACGCCGTGCTTGTTCAGCAGCGTGTTGGTGTTGGGCAGCCTTCTCGCGTCGCCGGGCACGGCCGTGTCAGCCTGTGCCACCACCTCACGGAAGACCGGGTCGCGCATGGCTTCCTTGGCCAGCTTGAGCTGGTCGGCCGCGGTGCTGACGGTGCTGTCCTCGTTGCCGCTGGCGCCCGTGTACGTGGTGGCGGCCATGCCCAGGCGGTGGGCGGTGGCGTTCATCCGCTCTACGAAGCGCTCCTGGGAACCGGAGTCCCAGCGGGCCAGGAGGCGGGCCACGTTGTTGCCCGAGGGCACCATCATCAGCTCCAGCAGACGGCGCAGCCGTAGCCGCTCGCCCTCCCTGACCGGGGCGGTGGACTCCTGCGGTGTGTAGGACTCGTCGGCGGCCGTACGGTCCACGGTGATAGGCGGGCCGTCGTCGCCGAGCCGGAGCGGATGGCGGCGCAGGATCACGTAGGCGGTCATGACCTTGGTCACGCTGGCGATGGGCAGCGGCTCAGGGTCGCCGCTGGCGCCCAGGCTGCCCACGCCCTCCACCTCGACCGCCGCCTGGCCCTCGGCCGGCCACGGCAGGGGCACGTCGGACACGGTGGCCCCGGAGACGGACGGTACGGTTCCGCAGCCGGACAGGGCGCTCGCCAGCAGGAGGAGCACGAAGGAACGTCGCATGCCGAACACGGTGGGCCACCCACGTGTCCGTCCGGCCGTGGCCGTGTCTCCGTACGGGCTTGACCGTGTATCAACCGTGCATCGGGCCGGCCATCTGGTGGGGTGTCGACGGCGCCGCAGTCGCCACCCCACCAGCACTGGGGTGTCGACCGGTTTGGCCACTTAGTCGTCACCGCCGGCCACCACATCCAGCGAGTCGCCGCGTGCCGACATCATCAGGATCGGCCACCTTGAGTGGGTCGCTGCGATCCGCTGGGCACCTCAGTTGGGCAGGGTGATGGCGACGCTCGCACCACCGTTGACCGGGTTGGCGAACTGGAGGCTTGCCCCGATGATGCGGGCGTGGCCGAGCACGATGGTCAGGCCGAGCCCGTGCCCGCGGCCGCGCTCGGTCCGTCCGGTGTGGAAGCGCTGCGCCTGTCCCTTGTTCAGGTTCGCAAGCAGGTCAGGCGGGAAACCTGGCCCATGATCGCGGATGACGATCTGGCGGGAGCGCACGGTGATCATTACCGGGGCGGCGCCGTGTGTGCGGGCGTTGAGGAGCAGGTTGGCGACGATGCGCTCCAGGCGGCGCGCATCGGTGACGGCTGTCGTGTCGCCCTGGTCGCCGACGATATGCAGGTCGGCGGGCACGTCGACACGGTGCAGCGACTCGCGTACCAGGTCGGCCAGCGGCACCGACTGCCGATCCGGTTGTTCGCCGGTGGCGTCCAGGTGGGAGATTTCCAGCAGATCGTCGACCAGGCCGCGCAGCACGCCGATTCGGTCGCGGACCATGTCGGTGGCCTGCCCGTCGGGCAGCAACTGGCTGGCGGTCAGCAGCCCCATCAGTGGGGTACGCAGATCGTGCGCGACGTCGGCCGTGAAGCGCTGCTCGGCCAGCAGCCGCCGCTGCAGGCTGGCGGCCATGGAGTTGAGCCCGGCGCCGATCTCGGCGATCTCGTCCCGGCCGCCCGCATCGGTGCGAGCGGCCAGGTTGCCGTCGGCGATCTCGCGGGCGGTGCGGGCCATGCGCCGAAGCCGCCGGTTGGGGAGCTCGGCCGCCAGCACCGACAGCGGTACCACCCCCGACAGGGCGAGCAGTCCGGCTTTGGCCATGTTGCGGTCCAGCGCGTACAGGCTGCGCAGTTCCGAGCCCATCGAGATCTGTACGCTCACCGCCTGGCGGCCGTCGCTGCCATACGGTTGGGCAGCCCACATCCACGGCTCGTCCCGGTGATCGAGTCCGTACCAGATCACCGGCCGGCCGGGACGCAGTTGGGCAGCCAGAGCGTCAGGGAGCTCCTCGACGGTCACCACGTCGTCGGGCGTGCCGCCGGGCCGGTCAGCGGGGGCCAGTGACTTGTCGAGGGCCATCTGGGCTCGGGCCTCGCCGATGTCCAGGGCACGCTGCCAGGTCGCCCGGTGAACCAGCAGTCCTATCATGGCGGCGACGACGGTGGAGGCGAGCGTGACGAGGGCGGCGATCTTCCATCGCAGCGAAGCCGGATTCATGTGGCGCTCAATTTGTAGCCGAACCCGCGGACCGTCTCGATGCGCTCGGCGCCGACCTTCTTGCGCAGGCGCTGTACGCACAGGTCGACCACGCGGCTGTCGCCGTCCCATCCGTAGTCCCACACGGTGCGCAGCAGCGTCGCCCGTTCCAGCACGATGCCGGGATGGGCGGCGAACTCCAGCAGCAGCCGCAACTCGGTCGGGCTCAGCTCGACGCGTCGCCCAGCCCGCCGTACCTCCAGCGAACCGGTGTCGATGCTCAGCTCGCCGAAGGTGAGCACTGCGCTCGCGGCGGCCTGCCCGGTCGTGGGCTGGGGCTGAGCGATGGTGGCCCGGCGCAGCAGCGAGCGGATCCTGGCCACCAGCACCGGCAGGTCGACCGGTTTGACCACATAGTCGTCGGCGCCGCCCTCCAGCCCGGCGACGATGTCCAGGCCGTCGCCGCGGGCCGACATCATGAGGATCGGCACCTGACTGGTCTCCCGGATCCTGCGGCACACGCTGATGCCGTCCAGGCTGGGCAGCATCACATCCAGCAGCAGGAGGTCGTGGCCGCCTGTCTGGGCCGCCTCCAGGCCGCTCAGCCCGTCAGCGGCGGTGGTCATTCGGTAGCCGTAGCGTTCCAGGGCCAGGCTGACCGACGTGCGGATCACCGTGTCGTCTTCGACGAGCAGCAGGGATGTCATGAAAATGCACCATATCTACCGAAGTGCGTTGATTGGTTCCATGCGAGCGGCACGCAGGGCCGGGTACAGACCCGCGAGCAGCCCGACGACGGCACCGGCGGCAGGCGCCATGACGGCCAGCCGTACATCCATGACCGGAGTCCACTGCTTGGCAGCGCAGACCGCGACGATCACGACGATCCCTCCGGAAGCGCCGATGATGCCGCCGGTCAGCCCGGTAAGGGTGGACTCCAGCAGGAACTGCGCGGCGATGTGGCGGCGGGCGGCGCCGAGGGCGCGGCGCAGGCCGATCTCGGCGATGCGCTCCATCACGGTCACCAGGGTGACGTTGGCGATGCCGACCGCGCCGACGACCAGGGAGACCAGCCCGAGGATCAGGAAGAGGGCGTTGACGTCGCCTTCCACCGCATCGCGGGCTCTGGTGGGGCTGGGCGGCGAGATGACCTGGAGGAGGGCCTCGTTGCCCGGGCTGAGCGCGGTCGGCGCCTGCTCGGCGATCAGTTCCGCGGCGCCGAGGCCGGTGTTGACCAGGACCCGGGTCACGGTGCTCAGGCCGTAGCGCTTGCCGACGGCCGGTGGCAACAGGACTGCGCTCGCAAGGCTCTTTTCGCGTTTCAGGTCGCCGAGCACGCCGATGACGGTGTACGCCTGGGTGCCGATGAAGACGGCCGGGGCCCGTGTCAGCCGGGTGATGCCCAGCAGCTTGGCCGCGTGCCGGCCCAGCACGACGACCTTGTCCCCGCGGGCGATGTGCCCGGCGTCGAAGTAGCGGCCCTCGATCATTCTGCCTTTGACCGCGGCGGGCAGGCCGGGGCTGCTGGAGAGCACGGTCAGAGTCTGGTCGGTGACCCGGGTCGGGTCCACGATGTCGTTGGAGCGGACGCTGAGATTGGCGCTCTGTTCCGACTCGGCGAGCGCGGCGGCGGAGACCACCCCGCGCAGCCGGGTCACCCGGCTGACGTCGGCCCAATCGACCAGGGGGAATGAGTGCTCCGGGACTTCGATCGTGACGGAGGTGGCGGTCAGCTCGTCGAAGCGGCCGACGATCTGGTTGCCCGCCGTCGCGGCGACGCCCAGAGTGACCACGAGCGTGGTGATGCCCAGCACGGTGCCCAGGGTGGTCAGCGCCGAGCGCATCGGGCGGGCAAGCAGGCCCGCCATGGCCTCGTTCAGCAGGTCGCGCGGGTGCACATCTACTCCTCCGTGAGGACGCCGTCGGTGATGCGCACCCGGCGTCCGGCCCGGTCGCTCACGTCGTTCTCGTGAGTGATGACCACGATGGTCATCCCCTGGGCGCGCAGTTCGTCGAACAGGTCGAGCACGGCGTCGGTGTTCTTGCTGTCGAGGTTGCCGGTGGGTTCGTCGCACAGCAGCAGCGACGGTTCGCCCATGAGGGCGCGGGCGATGGCGGCGCGCTGCCGCTCGCCGCCGGACAGCCTGCCGGGCAGGAAGTCCACCCGGTGCGACAGCCGTACCCGCTCCAGAGCCCGCAGCGCACGCTCGCGCCGCCCCTTGCGAGCCCCTCTGCCGTAGACCTCGGCCAGCATCACGTTCTCCAGCACGCTGCGGTGCGGCAACAGGTGGAAGGACTGGAAGACGAAGCCGATACGGCTGCCGCGGATGGTGGTCCGCACGCTGTCCTTCAGTGAGATGGTCTCGATGCCGTCGAGCCGGTAGCTGCCGCCGGTCGGCCGGTCGAGCAGGCCGAGTGTGTTGAGCAGGGTGGACTTCCCGGATCCGGAAGGGCCGACGATGGCCACGTAGTCCGATTTTTCAACTCTTAGGTTGACGGCGGAGAGCGCCCGGACGGGAGGATCGGTGGGGAACTCCTTGGTCAGGTCGTGGAGCAGGATGACCGGCTCAGGCACTGTTGATCACCACCATGTCGCCCGGCTTGAGGTCGCCGGCCACCTCCACGGCTCCGTCGGCGGACAGGCCGGTGCGTACCTCGACCTCCTTGGTCTGGTCGGGCGC
Source organism: Streptosporangium sp. NPDC005286 (assembly GCF_040607515.1). NCBI lineage: Bacteria > Bacillati > Actinomycetota > Actinomycetes > Streptosporangiales > Streptosporangiaceae > Streptosporangium > Streptosporangium sp. NPDC005286. The sequence continues at coordinate 33,021 of NZ_JBEXGU010000002.1, forward strand.
GATCTCCACCTGCACCCGGGCCTTGCCGTCCGCGGCGGTGACGACTGCCGCGGCGGGGACCACGAGCACCTCCTGGTCGGTGGCTCCGATGGTGACGCGAACCGTGACGGGCGCGCCGGCGAGCTTCTTGAGGCTCCTCATCGAGGCAGGAGTGATCATCACCGGCACGGCGCCCTTCGCGTCACGTCCGCCGAGGGAGGTCACCGTGCCGGGGACGGTCTTGCCGGCCTCGGTTTCGATGCTCGCGTTCAGACCCGTCTTCAGCCGCTCGGCCTCAGCCACGTCCACCGAGCCTGAGACCACGAAGGTGGAGCTGGTCACCGTGGCGATCGACTTGTCCGCCAGCTCGCCCGCCTTGACGGTCGACTTGTGCAGGCGGGCGGGCAGCTTGGGCAGGAAGACGACCTCTCCCGGCGGGACGGTGGTGCCGTAGGTCCGGGAGAACTCGGCCAGCAGCGCTCGTGCCGTGGCCAGGTCACTCTGGGCGTTGGCCACCTTCAGCTTGGCGGGCGAGAGCTGCCTGGCCTGCCTGAGCGCCTGCTCGGCGGTGACGACGGCCTCGCGCGCTACCCGGACGTTCTTCGTCAGCTCGGTCAGCCGCTTGGCCCGCGCGGTCCCGGCCTCCTCCAGTACGCGCTCCAGCGCCGACCTGGCGGCGGCCAGATCCGCCCTGGCGTTGGCGACCCGGAGTTCGAGCAGGCGGGTGTCGGCAGGCGGCCCGGCCGTGGCATCGGCAGTGGGGCCTGCGGTGGGGCTGGAGCTGAGGCTGGGCGCGGGGGCGGGCGTCGCGGTGGCCTGGGCGAGCTCCTGCTGGGCCGCCAGCAGCTTCTCACCGGCCGCCCGTACGGCGCTCTCGGCGGCCTCGACCTTGGCCTCGTCCTCGGTGGTGTGCTCCTGTGCCCACGCGCTCTTCAGCGCCTGTTCGGCCTCCTTCAGATCCTGCCGGGCGTTGGCGAGCCTGACTTTCAGCGGGAGCACATCCTTGCCCTGGTCAAGGGCCTTACGCTCGGTCGCGAACACTTCCCGCGCGGCCCGTACGGCCCGGTGCAGGTCGTCGCGCCTCTGCCGCAGTTCCAAGGTGGGTTGCTGCGCCTCATAGCCCCGCTTGGCGTAGAAGCGCGACACCGCGGCGATGGTCGCCTGGTCGAACACGCCGGTCGCGGGCGCGCGGTAGCCGAGCCTGCGCAGCGCCTTCTGCAGCTGCTTGACATCGGCCCCCTTGGCGCCGGAGACGATGCTGCGGTGCATCGGCACCGTGCCGGAGAAGACGAACACCGGGCGCCCGTTCACCTCCATCAGCACCGCGCCCTCCGCGAGGGTGCCCCGCCGGGGAGCGCGGGTAGCGCGCTGAGCGGTTTCGCTGCCGCCCACCACTCCGGCCAGCGACACCGGATACGGCGAGCCGTACTCCAGCGCGCCGCTGACCACTACGGTGGCGACCAGCTTGCGCCGCTCGACCGCGGCGGTGACCAGCGACGGTTTGGGCGGCTTGCGTGCCGCCGCCTCGTCGGCCGGGGAACGCAGCAGAGTGCCCACTCCCCAGCCGGTCCCCGCGACCACCAAGACCACGGCCAGCACGAGCAGCAGCTTGCCACGAGGGGTACGCATCACCGCTCTTGGAACCCGTACTTCGCCCTGGCCTCGTTGGTGAGCCGCTTTTGCAGGGGGACGAAGGCGGCGTAGAAGTCCTTGCCGCACTCCAGGTCGACCAGCGCCGACTTGATCTCCTTGGCGAGATACGGCCTGGCCGCCTCCGCCGTGACCTTGCCCGCCTTGCCGAGTTGGTCGGCCTGCCCGCTCCACACCTCCCAGCCGCGAACACTCAGCGCGAGCGGCTTCGCGGAGGTCACCCGCTCGCCTTTGGACTTCAGGCACTCGGCGAACGGCGCGGCGAGCTCCAGGAGCTTGGGGTCGCCGTCGAGAACCTTGTCGATGTTCTCGATCTCCGTGCTCATCTGGTCCTGATAGTCGGCGACCGAGGTGACTTTCAGGCCGTCCACCTGCTGGAGGGCGTTGACCCGACACTCGTTCATGGTCTTGAGGTAGGCGTCCCGCTTGGCGCCGGAGAGGCCGTCGATCGTCGCCTTGTTGGGGTCCGGCGCCTGCGTTTCCGGCGGCTTCGGATAGACGACGGCGGAGAAGACGCCGAAGCCGTCCTTGCTGCGGGCCGCCTTCATCGCCGCGTAGTCAGCGGGGTTCGCATCGGACTGCTTGGGCCGGCTGACCGAGGGGGTGTAGGAGAAACCCTTCTGCTTCATGCAGGTGGCGATGACAGTCTCCCGCTCGCGGACCTTGTCCATCGTGGCACCGCCGCTGTCTGCCGCGGGGGTTGAGGCTCCCCCGCAGCCGGTCAACACCGTTAGACCGAGCAGACCGCACATCAACACACGCATCAAGGACTCCTTCTCGGTGGGATCACGCCGTTCTTCACGACGCCGTGGCCACTTTGGAGCCCTTTTCCGTCCGCTCTGTATCGACCGGGTATCCGCGGGTGCTCGGCCATGTATCCGCCGTGTATCAACGCCGCGGGCCGCCTCGCGGCCTGCATCCTTGAACGGCGACTCGGCACCGCCGCGCAGTGGTCCGCGTCGGTCAGGTCCGGCTCGACCAACTTGTATGCGCGCAACATCGCGTGGGTGAGCTCGATGGTGCGATGGACCGGCCGACACCGGCCGCCACAACAGCGGGTAGCGCGCGACTCGCGGCGGAAGAGTGCAGTCGAACTCGCCGTCTCGGCGGGCGGTGAAATACTCCCTCGCGATCGACGGCATCCGGGCCGCGCTCGAATCCGGGCCGGCCGCGCTGGGGAAGTCAGTCCAGCGCGGCCGCCTTGCGCAGCAGCACTGAGCGTTCGCGCTGGTTGGCGCACAGCCGGGCGGCCAGCTCCAGCTCGGCGCGCGCCTCCGGTCGCCGGCCGAGGCGGGCCAGCAGCTCCCCGCGTACGGTCGGAACCAGATGCGAACCGGGGAGCCGGCCCGAGGCGATCAGCTCGTCCACGATGGCCAGGGCCTGCGCCGGACCCGAGGCCATGGCCACGGCAACGGCCCGGTTGAGCTCGACCACCGGCGAGGGTGCGACCCGGCCGAGCGCCTCGTAGAGCAGCACGATCCGGTCCCAGTCGGTCGCCTCGACCGAGGGCGCCGACGCGTGGGCGGCGGCGATCGCGGCCTGCAGGCCGTAGGGGCCGAGGCCGCGGGTCGATGCCCTGGCCAGCGCGGCCAGCCCCCGGCGGATCGCCGAGAAGTCCCACAGCCGCCGGTCCTGGTCCTCGAGCAGGACCGGCGTGCCGTCCGGGCCGGTCCGGGCCGGGAAGCGCGCGGCCGTCAGCTCGCACAACGCGAGCAGGCCGTGCACCTCCGGCTCGTCGGGCTGCAGCGCGGCCAGCGTGCGGGCCAGCCGGATCGCCTCGTACGCAACGTCGGGGCGCAGCAGCCGGTCGCCCGACGTGGCCGTCGACCCCTCGGTGAAGATCACGTAGAGGACTCTGAGCACGCCGCCCAGCCGTTCCCGGCGCTCGCCGGCCGGCGGCAGCTCGAACGGCACCCCGGCCGCCGCGATCGTCTTCTTGCCCCGGGTGATGCGGGCCTGCACGGTCGGCACGGGTACCAGGAACGCGCGGGCGATCTCCTCGCTGGACAGGCCGCCGACCACGCGCAGGGTCAGCGCCACCCGGGCCTCGCGGGAGAGCACCGGGTGGCAGCTGACGAACATCAGCGCCAGGACGTCGTCGTCGATCTTGTCGGGGTCGATTTCCTGGTCGACCGCGGGGGCGGCCGCCAGCAGGGCATATCGGTCCTGGAGGGCGGTCCGGCGGCGGATCGCGTCGATCGCCCGCCGCCGGGCCGTGGCCATCAGCCAGCCGGCCGGATTGGCCGGAGAGGCACGCGGCCACGACACCAGCGCCTCAGCCACCGCCTCCTGGGCCGCGTCCTCGGCCAACCCGAAATCGCCGGTGAACCGGGTCAGCGCGGCGACGATCCGGGCCGACTCGATCCGCCAGACGGCCTCGACGTCGGCCGTACCCATCAGATCTGGCCGTTGTTCTCGCTGCCCTGCGGGACCTCGTCGGCCTCGGCCACCCGCCGGACCTCGATCTTGGACCCGCGGACCGCCGGGACCCGCTTGGCCCACTCGACCGCCTCCTGTTTCGTGGCGACATCGAGCAGGAAGTAGCCACCGAACAGTTCCCTGGTCTCGCCGTACGGCCCGTCCGTGACCACCGGCGCCTCGCCGCTGAAGTCGACCACGACGCCCTGGCCCGGATCGTCCAGCCCTTCGGCCGCGACGAGAACCTCGGCCTTCATCATGTCCTCGATGAACCGGCGGGTCGTGGCCATCATCTCGTCGAGATCAGCCATCATGGCCGCGTTCGTCTCATCGGTGCCTCGCATGATCAGCAGGTATTTCGGCATCGCGTTCTCCTCGTCCGGCGGGGCCGCCCCTCGGCCCTCGCCCCCATACGTCGAACGAGCGGCCCGCTGATCGACACGGCCCCGGAGAAATCTTTCGCCGCGACGCGGCCGATCCCGTCAGACCGGCCCCTGAGCGATGGCTGACGCGGACGCCCTGCTGATGATGATGCTGATCAGCTTAGTAGCGCTGTTGACCGGGATGCCCTCGCACGACGGGTCTTCGGCGGCCATGCGCAGCAGGACCGCGCCGGGGATGTCGACGTTGCACTGCGACCCGGGCGCCTGCGACGCCACCTCCGGGTCGGCGAAGGTGAGGATGCGCGGCTGGCCGTCGCCGTGGGTGGTCTGGCTGGCCGAGAAGCCCTCGCCGACCCGGCCGTCGGGCTCCAGCAAGCCGACCCCGATGATCCCGATCACCGAATTCCGGAACATCTCGACGAACGCCGCGTAGGTCTTCGCGGTGTTGGCTTGCACGTGCGCGTCCATGACATCGGACAGAGGGGTGTCGGTCACGGGCAGGAGCGGTAGAGGGGCTAGGGCTGCAGGACAAGGCTCTTGACGAATTAAATGAATGCTCTTTTGCTTCCTGTATGGGGCGCATCGCGGGTGTCACCGCCGCCGAGACCCGGGAGCGGTTGCTGGACGCGGCGGCGGAGGTCTTCGCCAAGCGTGGGTACGACGGCACGCGGGTGGCCGACATCGCCGCGGCCGCGGGAGTGAGCAACGGCGCGTTGTACGCGCACTTCGGCTCGAAGGCCGAGTTGCTCGTGACCGCGCTGCGCGCGCACGGGCCACAGTTGCTCGCCGACCTGTTCGCCGCCGACCCCGACCGGTCGATCACGGATCTGCTGCTCGTCATCGGCCGCTGGCTGCCTCGCCGGCGCGACGTCCGCGGCGCCCTCATCGTCGAGGCGCTGGTCGCCGCCCGTCGTGACGAGGACGTCGCCCGGCCGATGCGTGACTACGTCGGTGAACGCGCTGACTGGCTCGCCGGGCTGGTGCGCGTCGCCCAGAACGACGGCGAGCTCGACCCCACGCTGTCGCCGAACGCGCTCGCCCACTTCTGCCTGCTGCTCGCGATGGGCAGCGCGCTCGTCCCACCCGGTCTGCACGGGGTCGACGACGCGGAGTGGAGCACGCTGCTCGCCCGAGTCGTGGCAGGCCTCGCCCCTGCTGACGACACCCCCGCACAGAGCGGAGCACCGTAGTGATAGTCCAGATGAATTCTGAAAAATGCCAGGGACATGGCCGCTGCTACGACCTCGCCCCCACCCTGTTCACCGAGGACGAGGAGGGCTACGGGCAGGTCATCGCGGACGGCGTCGTGCCGCCGGGAGATGAGCACGTGGCCCACCTGGCCGTGTCCAACTGCCCCGAACGAGCGATCGACATCGTGCAGGAGGCGTGACATGACCGGAGACGACCGCTTCACCCGAGACTTCCGGGAATCGCGGGCAGACCAGCCCCTCGGCACCCGCAACGAGATCATCACCGGTCCGGTCTCGGATTGGGCGACCGACTTCTCCCACCTGGAGCCCGAGTGGGCCGCCGACCCGTACCCCATCCAGGACGACCTGCGGCAGCGCTGCCCGATCGCGCACACCGACCGGTTCGGCGGCGGCTGGCTGCCCACCCGCTACGAGGACGTCGCCGCGATCGCCTACGACACCGAGCACTTCTCCTCACGGTCGATCATCATGAGCAACTTCCGGCCGCCCCGGGAGGTGGCGCCGGTGGGTGGCACGCCGCCGATCTCCTCCGATCCGCCGTTCCACCACGACGCGCGCAGACTGCTGCTCCCGGCGTTCACCAAGAGCGCGGTCGCCAAGCGGGAGCAGGCGACGAGAGCGCTGTGCCACTCGCTCATCGACGCGTTCGAGGGGCAGCCCACCGTCGACGCCGCCCGTGACTACGCCCAGTACATCCCGATGCGGGTCATCGCCGACATGCTCGGCTTCCCACCCGAGGACGGGCCACGGTTCCGCGAATTCGTGGAGAACACGCTCGAAGGCGTCAACCTGCCGCCGGAGGAGCGCATGGCGCGGATGGGGAGTCTGTTCGACTACCTGCTCGCGCAGGTCCGCGACCACGTCGACGACCCGCGTGACGACCTGACGACCTACCTCGTCAATGCCGAGCTGTACGGCCGCAAACTCGACCCGTCGCACGTGGCCGGCACGATGGCCCTGCTGCTCATCGCGGGCATCGACACGACCTGGAGCGCGATCGGCGCGTCGCTGTGGCATCTCGCGAAGACCCCGGCCGACCGTGAGCGCCTGGTCGACGAGCCCGCGCTGCTGCCGACCGCGATGGAGGAGTTCCTTCGGGTCTACGCGCCGGTCACGATGGCCCGGCTGGTCAAGGAGGACACGCACTGGAACGGCGTCGACATGAAGGCGGACGACTGGATCCTGCTGTCGTTCCCGGCGGCCAACCGGGACCCGGCGCAGTTCGAGCGGGCGGACGAGGTCGTCATCGATCGCGAGGTCAACCGGCACGCCGCGTTCGGCCTCGGCATCCACCGCTGCGTGGGCTCGCATCTCGCGCGGATGGAGCTGCGGGTCGCCCTGGAGGTCTGGCTTGAGCGGATCCCGAACTTCGGCCTGCACGACCCGGCGGCCGTGACCTGGTCCACCGGCCAGGTCCGCGGACCTCGAACCCTCCCGCTCGACATCGACCGGGTCCGGCCTCCGGGGTGAACCGTCCGTGCGGGATCGGAGCGGTTCAGTCGCGTCTCCAGAGCCTTCCTGTCGCCAGATTGAGGTAGTAGACGCGTTCGCTCAGGGCGCTGCGGACCAGGAAAAGGCCTTGTTCGGACCAGCCGAGGCCAACGTCAAGAAAATCGTCGCCGGGGAACTTGGGAGTGACGCTGGACAAACGCCTGCCGGTTTCTGAGTCGAAGGTTTCGACGCGACTCCCGAAGCCCCGGATGGCCACAAGGCGTTTTCCGTCCGGCCGGAGGTGGTATGCGTCCTTGGGGGTGTTCTTCTTGGTCTTCCTGAGGGGAAGGCTCATCCGCGTTTTTCCCCGGTGGTCGAGCACGAGCACTCGAGAGGCCGTCGTGACCACGATCCCGCTCCCGTTGAGGGCGTGGACGCGTTGAGCGTCGGGGATCGACACCGTGGTCCAGGTCCTGGTGTCGGTGATCCGGGTGCCATCCTTGGTCAGGGCTACATACCTGCTCTGACCGAGGAATGCGGGTGTGGGCACTTCGGCGTCGGCCAGGTTGCCGGTGAGATGGTGAATGCCCTTGGAGTCCTGGTACGCCATGCGGCGGTCGTCTCTGCCCAAATAGACGACGGCCTTTTTATCGGGGCTTCGGATGAACGGCGCCTGCTGGGGTGCTTTGCCTTTTCTGATGGTGTAAGGCGCGGCCTGCGGGAACGGTTGTTCGTTCACCAGCCAATACCGGCAGGGATCGTCCATCTGATCGATCCATGGACAGGTAGGCGCCTTATATTCGTCCACCTTCGTGAACACGGCCATGTCCTTCGGGAACGACCTGGGCATCGAGTATTCGGGTAGTTCGCGCTGTGCCGGCTGCCCGGGAGTGAGCATCGCGCCTGCCAGTACGACCGCGGTTCCCGCGAGGTAGAGGTTCCGCGTTGACCATTGGCGAATCGCCAGACCGGCCTGGGTCGTGTCGTCGGGCGCTTCGGTTGTCGGCCCGGTTCGCAGATTCCGGGCGGCAAACGGTACCGCCGCCGTCACGATGATCATGATGACGGCGTGGGTCAGACGTGCCGGAGTGGCGCCGTGGTTCGTCAGCAGATAACCGCCTGCCACCACGGCACCGCCGACACCGAGCAGCCACGCCTTTCGATAGATCTCCATGTCGTGGCCCTCCGCGTCACCGTGATCGCGGAGCGTTGGGGTCGGTGGTCGTACGTGAAGGAAGATGGAGACGGCACACCAGCCCAGAACCAGGTAGAACGGATCGTCGGTGAAACACGCCAGGGGAGCGGCGAAGACGAGTGCGATCAGACGCCACCGGCGCAGACCGGCGAAGTGGTCGATGATCTGACGGGCGTTGGCCGCTGTGACGGAAAGGTCAAGGAGCGCGGTAAACCTGGTGAGTCGCTCCTGTGTGACTGGCATGGCCGCCACCAGCACGACGATTACGGCGGCTACCCAGGAGATCATTGGGGGTATCGTCACGAGATGCCACCATATATGGTTTTGAACCGTGGATTCAGGTGACATATGGCAGCAATTTGGCGTTGCTACATGGCGCTCTCAGCGTGTGCGGTCGTTGGTCTCGGCAACGGTGTTCGGTTTCCTGTCACTTGTGCTCATTGTGACGGGCATATGGTGGTCGGGGGTGCCGACTCCACATATCCGGTGGAGCATCGACGATTTCCTCCTCTCCCCCGAGGTGGACAAGAACGGCGTCCTGTACGCCAGCCTGCATATCGAGCTTGAAAACGAAGGAGTGGCCTTCACCCTCACCGGTATCTCGGCAGAAATGCCGGGCCTCCGCCTGCTACCCGCTGACGAGACGAAAAATGAACGCTCCGTGGTCACCGTGAAGGGTGGTGGCTTCGAAACCCTGACGAGGCGCATTGTCATCACCGACTGCGCGGCGGTGCCACACGAGCCCCAGCCGGTCAGGTTCACGTACAGAACCTGGATGGGGTCAGGGTCGGCGGAGGCGACGTTGGAGTCATGGCAACTGACAGGACCCACGGAGCGTCTCCAACTCGCCTGGCAGCGAGGTGTCGCAGGCAAGGTCTGCAATGAGGTGTTGAGTTCAAAGTGGTTCTGAGGGCCGGCTCATCCGCGGACGACAAGCCTGAAAGGTCAGGGCAGATGCGCCCGGTCGCCAAGATCGCCACCGGTTTCGTCTTCGTCTTCGGTGCCTTCCGCTTCAACGGTTTCGACCTGCTGTTCGACCCCTTCGGCTGGGGCCTGTGCGCGTCCGGACTGTTCCGGTTGGAGCGATCCGCCGACGATCCCTTCGGCCGGGCCAGGCTGGCCGCTGTCGCCATGGCCTGCACCTCGCTTGTCGCCACGATCGTGTCCGTCGCGGATTCGAGCCGTACCTTGTCGACCTCCTCCCTGGGGGAGGTGATCGGCCTCGCCAACACGGCAGGCACTTTGATCACCGTCTGGCTGATCACCGACGCCATCATCAGACAGATCCGTCCTCAGGGGGCCATCTCCCCTGCCGTTCTGCTCGACGTACTACGCTGGGCCGTGGTCGGCCTGGGAGTGCTCGGCACGTTAGTCCGGCACGGCTATGCCGACCTGGGGATTTTCGCGTTGGTCGCCTGGTTCGCGGCCATCGTGGCCTTGATCGTCGTGCTCTACCGCTCGGCCCATCTGCCGTACCTCTCCTAGACGCTCGGCATCCACCGCTGCGTGGGCTTTCACCTCGCGCGGATGGAGCCGCGGGTCGCCCTGGAGGTCTGGCCTGAGCGGATCCCGAACTTCAGCCTCCCCGACCCGGCGGCCGTGACCTGGTCCACCGGCCAGGTCCGCGGGCCACGAGCGCTTCGGCTTCGCATCGACCAGGGTCCGTCTCAGTAGGCGACTGCCGCTGCCGATGGCCGAATCCGGAACACGGGCCTGAGGGATCGATCAGGCAGACCGGCGTGGTTCGTGAACCCTTCGGGCGCTGAGGTGCGACAGGCAGATGTGAGATCAATGAGAGGTCGGCTCGGATGAGCGGCCGCGAGAGTTCGAAGGTCGCCGCCGAAGGCGACCGTGAGGCGTTCGAGGTGCATGGCTTCCCGCCGCTGTTCGGAGATGCTACGACGGAGGTGACGGTGTGACCGCCGAGGTGCTGGACGTGTCCGGTTCCGGACCGCGGGTCGTGCCGTCGCTCGCTCTGAACGAGGCCTGGCGGCTCCTGCGGCATCCGCTCACCCTGCTGGGCCTGGCGCTGTGGATACTGCGGGTCGTCCAGGACGGCTGGGCGGGGCCGCGACCCGCGTTCGCCGCGCTGACCTCGGAGATGACCATCTTCTGGGGGGTTCCGGTCTTCTTCGCCGCGAACCTGGTCGCCGGCGCCGCGCGGCGGGCCGAGGAGACGCTGTCGGTCGTCCCCTGTGACCGAGAGCGGCGCACCGCCGCGCTCTGTCTCGCCGCTCTCGGCCCGCTCGCACTGACCTGTACGGCGCAGGCCCTGCTCGCCGGGCTCTACGTGATCACCGGCAACGAACTGGAGCGTTTCCCGTCCCCGGCGGAGCTGGGCACCGGGCCGCTGAACGTGCTGGGGGCCTGCCTGCTCGGGGTGGCCGTCGCCCGGTGGCTGCCGTGGCCGGGGGCGTCGGTGCTCGTCATGCTGGCGCTGACGGCCTTCAACAAGATCATGGTTGACCACGGGGGCCAGTACATGCTCGGCTTCTACCTGGACTTCACGATCTGGGGGCCCGCACCGTACCTCGCCTCGGCGGGGTTCATTCTCGGGCACACGGGTCCGCACGCTCTCTACCTGCTGTCGCTCGCCCTCGGGGCGGGGGCGCTGGCGATGCTCAGGGACACCTCGCGGCGCGGGCTCTGGCTGGGGGCCGGGGCGGTCGCGGTGCTCTGCGCGGTGCTCACCGGCATCGGGCAGCTTCCATGATCCGCCTGGCCCAGGCGGCCCTGCCGGCGCGGCTGAGCGGCAAGGTGGTTTGGATGTCGCGCGATCCGGCGCGGCGGTGAGCCGGGTGGGCGCCTCCCCGCTGGAGACCGAGACCGCCACACGTACTGAGCTGCGCTGACATCTTGTCGGGCACGTTGTCCGGCTTCGCCTTTCGCGTTACTTAGCGGATCCTAGATTGACTTCCATGACGATAAGTGTCGGCCTGGCCGGTACGGGGCGGCGGGCGGCGGAGTTTCACGCGCCCGCCGCATGTGCCGATGGCGGCTTGACCGCAGCGCCGTGCCTGACCTCGCCGAGGCCGTCGAGCGCGGCATGTCACCACCTCGCGGACGTACGGCATGGCCCGCACCCGGCGGAGACCGACCTGATCCGCGGCGGTCATCCACGACCACTCCCCGAAGCTCAAGCATCCGACCGCCATGACGAGGACATCGCATGATCACCAAGGGCACTGTCGACCGCCTCATCCGCTTCGATAGCGGCGGCCTGCCGGTTCTCTCCATGTACGTCGCTGTGGGCTTTGACGAGTTCGAGGCCGTCCGTACCCGGGTGAACAGCCTCATCACCCAGATCCGCCCGCTCACCGAGGACCCGTCGCTCGACCGGCGGGCACGGCTCTCGTTGCGGCAGGACATCAAACGCATCGAGGGCATACCGGAGCTCGGGCGGGGCACGGTCGGTGCCGTCGCGGTGTTCGCGTGCAGCGAGGGTGACCTGTTCGAGGTCGTGTCGCTCCCGCGCAAGGTGCGCGACCAGGTCGTGGTGGACCAGACTCCGTACGTCCGTCCCATGCTCGCGGTGCTCGATGAGTATCACCGCTGCTGCGTCCTGGTCGTCGACAAGGGGGCGGCCCGCGCATGGGAGCTGTACCAGAAGGAGATACGCGAGATCGGCGAGGTGCGAGGGAGCGTCCTCCGCAAGCCCGACTACGCCGGCTGGGCCGGTCTCGCCGAGTACACGGTCCGCAACAAGGCCGATGACCTCGCCAAACGCCACTATCGCCAGACCGTGAGCCTGCTCGACAGGCTCTTCCGCACCGAGAACTACGACCTGCTGATCATCGGCGGCCAGCGCAATGAGGTCGCCGTCTTCCTGGACTTCCTGCCGCACCAGTTGCGCTCGAAGGTCGGGGGCGTCTTCAACGTCGACATGGGCAAGGTGGCGACGTCCGAGGACATCCGCGAGAGCGCCGAGCGTCTCGTCGCCGACTACGAACGTGAGGAGGAACGCCGCCTGGTTGAGGAGGTCTTCGAGAAGGCCGCCGTCGGTGGCAACGCCACGCTAGGGATCGACGAATGCCTGTGGGGCGGCACCATCGCCGCGATCGACACCCTGCTCATTCAGGACGGTGCCGAGGTCCCCGGCGTGTTCTGCGACGAATCCGGCTGGCTGGCCCGCTCCGGCCAGACCTGTCCGCTCTGCGGCGGCGCCACGCGTCAGGTCCCCGACGTCCTCGACGAGCTGACCGAAACGGTCATCAACGAAGGCGGCTCCGTCGAACACGTCGCCGTCGACACCCAACTGAAAGACCACGTCACAGCCGCGGCCCTCCGCTTTCCCCTCCCTCCGCGCCCCTGACGGGGGACTTCCGCCCTCCACCCGACAACTCGCCGTCCGGACGCGCCGGTTCCGAACGGCGGCTATGGTCGGCACGCTCGCCGTACCGGGTCCGCGTTACCGCACACGGAAGACATTTCCCCCATAGTCGATATACCCTCACCGTGCATCTACGGCGCGCATGATGAGGAGCGGCTTTGCTTCCTGATGGAGCGGAGGAGGTTCTCCTCGGGCTTGCCTACGAATTCGTGTACGCAGCGCTCATACTCGTCGGCCTGGTGTTCTGCTTCGGCTTTCTCATTGTCGTGACCGCCACGGTAATCATGGGTGGTCTTTATCCTGTGCTTCGCCGTCTTTCGGACCTCCGGCGAGGGCGTGAACCCGAGGATGATCGCCGGCCGCAGGAGTCAGCCCTGTGGTGGCTGGGGGAGGACCCCGACCCTCCCGGCCACCTCCCAGGCGAGCCCAACACCCCGGCTCCTTCGGGCCAAGGCCGTCTGTGACCATTGGCGTCCAATGCCCGAGTCGGTAGGCGGCACCAGCGTCTCGTTGTGGTGGGTGCCGGCGGGACTGGTATGCCACTCGTCGGCCTGCTCTACTGGCACCGTGATGACTTTCCAGCACTCCACCCGGTCCCCCGGGCGCGCTTTGGTGAAGCTGGTCGTGATGGTGCTCCTGCTGAGCGCCGCACTCGCAGCGGGCGCGTGGTGGACACTGGCGGAGGGGTGGGACGCCCTGTTGGATGCCTTGCCGATATGGCTGCCGCACACCAGGAGTTAGGCCGTCTTTCGTAGCTCCATGGCTCGCGATCAGGCGAGGGTTCGTGTTGCCGCGCGACTGGACGACTATGCAGCGTGGGCGGGAGCCGGCTTCGCGCCGCGATCCACGCCACCGGCGGCTGCACACCTGGTTGGGAGGATCGCGGCCCACGAGAGCACGCCCTGGTCTACGAACTCGACGACACCGGGGTCAACCTAAGACCCCTGGAGCGCATCCGGTAGAGGTCGGAACGGATGATGGTTCACTCCAGCAGGCTGGAGATCGCCTTTCGCAGGCGGGCCGCGCGTCCGGCCGGGGTTCTGGTCTTCAGCAGCGGCAGGATCATCAGGTAGCGGCCGGTTTTGTCGAGTGCCTCGAAGCGGGCGGCGGCCCGCGGGTTGGCCGCCAGTGCCTCGGCCAGGTCGGGTGGGACGGTGGCGTTGCGCTGGGCGGTGTAGGCCGCCGCCCACCGGCCGTCCGCCTGGGCGGCGGCGACCTCCGCCAGGCCGGGCGGCCGCATCCGCCCGGCGGCGGCCAACGCCTCCACGTGCTCGACGTTCACTCGTGACCAGGGGCTGCCCTTGCGGCGGCGCGAGTACCGTTGCAGGAAGCAGTGCTCGTCATAGGACCTGCGGTGGCTGTCGATCCAGCCTTAGCACAGCGCGACCTCCAGCGCCTGCTCGATCGTGATCAACGCTTCGGTCGATCCCTTCTTGGCGATCTTCAGCCAGACATCGCCCTCGGACCCGTGATGCTCGGCCAGCCACGACTCCCACCGGTCGGCGTCCGCGAAGTGCATCATCGGCCCAGGACCTCCAGGTAGTGCCGGTTGTACATGATGCCCAGCACGTTGCCGAACGGGTCGACCACGGACGCGGTGACGAAACCGGGGCCGTACTCGGTGAGTGGTGTGTGCGGCGTGGCCCCCAGGGACAGCAGCCGGTCCAGGGTGGCCCGCACGTCGTCGACGTGCCAGTGGACGATCGCGCCTCCTGGGGCGGCGGGCGCGCCCGGCGGGGCGTAACGCCGGTCGATGAGGCCGAGTTCGGCCTGGTAGTCGCCGATCCTGAACTCGTAGTAGGCGGCCGGCTGCCCGTTTCCCGGGCGCTCGAAGTACGGCTCGACGTCCAGCAGTTCGACGTACCACTTCTTGGCCGCCTCCAGGTCGTCGGCCCAGAAGCTGACGGTGGCCAGTCCTCGCAACATCGGCGGTTCCCTCTTTCGATCGGTGACAGTCACCATGCTCCACCCCAAAGTGCTCACCAATTGAGCACTTTGTTGGAGAAACTGGGGGCATGCGTGCTGATCGTCTCGTCGCCACCCTCCTGCTCATGCAGGCCCGTGGCCGGGTGACCGCCGCCGAGCTGGCCGCCGAGCTGGAGGTGTCCGTCGCCACCGCTCGCCGCGATCTGGAGGCGCTGTCCGCGGCCGGCATCCCGGTGTACCCGCAGCCAGGACGCGGCGGCGGCTGGTCGCTCGTCGGCGGCGCCCGCACCGATCTCAGTGGCCTGTCGGCAACCGAGGCGCAGGCACTGTTCCTGCTCGTCGGCCCGGCCGCGGCCGTCTCGGGCGAGGCCAAGGCGGCGCTGCGCAAACTCGTGCGGGCGCTGCCGCAGACCTTCCGGGCCGACGCCGAGGCCGCCGCCGACGCCACGATGATCGACCCCACCCGGTGGGGTGAGCGTGATCGCCACCGGCCCGAGCTGGTCGACCTGCTGCAGACCGCCGTGATCCGCAGGCGAAAAATCCGTCTGACCTACACCGACAGTGCCCGGGAGCGGACCGAACGGCTGGTCGACCCGTGGGGCCTGGTCGACAAGGACGACATCTGGTACCTGCTCGCCGGGACCGAACGAGGACGGCGAACCTTCCGGGTCGACCGGATCACCGGGGCCGAGCCGACCGACCAGCCCGCCGAGCGCCCGGACGACTTCACGCTCGCCACCGCGTGGCAACAGGTCGTCGGCGAGGTGGAGCGGCGGCGGTCACGCACCTGGGCGACCGTGCTCATCGAGGCCAGGTTCGTGCCGGTACTGCGAACGCACTTCGGCCGGCACTGCCACATCGACGCCGAGCTCGACCACGGGCGTGTCCGGGTCCGCCTCGCCGCGCCGACCCCGCTGGACATCGCCCGGAACCTGGCCGGCTGGGGCGCGATGATCGAGGTGGTCGAACCGCACTCCGTCCAGGCCGAGCTGGCCCGGATCGGCGCCGAGCTCGCCGGCCGCTACACCAGCGGACACTGACGTGGAGTTCGGCCTTGGGGCGGCGTGCGTCACGCCAGGCTGTCGAGCTCGCGAACGAGGCGGGCTCCCTCCCGGGTCATGATCTCCGGGTCGCGCAGCGCATTGGAGAGCAGGGACATGCCCTGGTAGGCACCGACGAGCGTCAGCGCGAGGCCCTCGGGATCGGCCACGCCCAGCTGGCGGTACTGCTGTTCCACCCAGTCCAGCAGCCGGCGGATGACATGGCCCGCCGCGACGTCGAGGCCACTCTCGGTTCGCTTGTCGAGTTCGACGGCAAGGGTGCCGGTGGGGCAGCCGTAGCGGGCCGCGGTGTCGCGCTGACCGACCCACGCGTCCACGAGACCCTTGAGGCGTTCGCGCGGGTCGGGGAGCTGGTCGAGCCGGCCGGTGAGGACCTCCAGATGTCTGGCGTGCTCGGAGAGGGCGGCCTCGACCAGCTCGTCCTTGGTCTTGAAGTAGTAGTACACGTTGCCCGCCGGGACATCGGCGGCGCGGGCGATGTCGGCGATGGTCGTGCGTTCCACGCCCTGCTCGTGCAGCACCCGGGCGGTGGCCGCCATCAGTCGCTGCCGCTTACCGGCGGCCTTCGTCCGAGGGTGCTGAGGATTCATTGAGTTAGTCACCCGACTAACTATAGACAGCCGATGGCCGGGCTGTGCTAACGTCTCATTCGACAAAGTTAGTCAGCCAACTAACTGACTTCTGAGGGAGATCGACATGATCGTGGTAGCGGGTGCGACCGGGAACGTCGGGCGGGCGCTGGTGCGGATGCTCACCGAGGCTCAGGTGCCGGTGACGGCTGTAGCCCGGCACATCACCGGCGCCGACGTGCCGCCGGGGGTGCGGGCGGTGGCCGCCGACCTGGCCGAGCCGGCCGGTCTGCGGGTCGCGTTCGACGGGGCGGAGGCGCTGTTCCTGCTGGTGGCGGGCGAGAACCCGCACGGCATCCTGGAGGTGGCGAAGACCGCGGGGATCCGCAAGGTGGTGCTGCTGTCCTCGCAGGGCGCGGGGACCCGCCCGGAGGCGTATCGGCACCCAGGCCTGTTCGAGGCGGCCGTGCGGGAGTCCGGGCTCGGCTGGACGGTCCTGCGGTCGGGCGGGATGGCCACCAACGCCTTCGCCTGGGCCGAGTCGATCCGCACCCGGCGGGAGGTCGCAGCGCCGTTCGGTGATGTCGGCCTGCCCTTCATCGATCCCGACGATGTGGCCGCGGTCGCCGCCGCCGTCCTGGGCCAGGACGCTCACCTGGGCGCCGTCTACACCCTGACCGGTCCCGCACTGACCACCCCGCGCGAGCGGGCGGCGGCGATCGCGGCCGCACTGGGCGAACCGGTCCACTTCACCGAACAGACCCGTGAGGAGGCCCACAAACTGATGGCGCGGTTCATGCCGCTGCCCGTGGTCGAGGGCACTCTGGCCATCCTGGGCGAACCGACCGAGGGCGAGCAGCGGGTGAGCCCCGACGTCGAACGTGTCCTGGGCCGGGCGCCGGGCACCTTCGCCGCCTGGGCCGAGCGCAGCGCCGCAGCCTTCCGGTGAGCATGTCGGTCGAGGATTTCCTCGCTGAGCCGCACGTGGCCACCCTGACCACCTCGCGTCCCGACGGCTCGCCGCACGTGGTCGCGGTGCGCTTCACCTGGGACGGTCAGGCGAGGCTGGCCCGTGTCCTGACCGTCGGCACCACTCGTAAGGCCAGGAACCTCATCGCCGGGCCGGGCGGGCGCGCGGCGCTCTGCCAGGCGGTGGGATTCCGGTGGGTGACGCTCGAAGGACTCGCCACCGTTGGGCCGCGCGTCACCCGCACCGGGTACGCGGCATCGCGTTCACCGAGACCATCGTCAAGCCGATGGCCTGGGAGGAGTTCCCCGAAGGCGGCCGGCGGCTGTTCCAGGCGATCAAGACAGCCGGCATCGGCGAAACAATGATCCTCGACGACAACGCCTTCATCGAGCAAGCCCTGCCCGGCACCGTCGCCACGGCGCTCACCCGGGGCGACCTCGACGTCTACCGCAAGCCGTATCCGACCCGGGAGAGCAGGCTGCCGCTCCTGCAGTGGCCGCGCTCGATGCCGCTGGGCGGTGAGCCCGCTGACGTCGTGGCCAGGATCGAGGCGTACGACCGGTGGCTGAAGGCCGGCGCGGACGTGCCCAAGCTACTGCTCACGTTCGCGCCTGGGCCGGGGGCGATGATGCACGAGGGCATCGTCGCGTGGTGCGCGGCGAACATCGCCGGCCTGGAGATCGAACACTCCGAGGCCGTCGCCGGGCATCACACGCCGGAGGACCAGCCCGTGTTGATCGCCGAGGCCATATCGGCCTGGGCGGACAGACACGGCCTTCGCCTCTTGTGAAACGCGATCCTTTTCAACCGTTCCCGCGCGGCCTTGACGGCGCATTCGATTCCCCTGGGACAGGGGGTGCGCGGTCAGCGCTTGACGGCTCGCAGCACGACGAACCTGGGGTCGCTCGCGGCGACCTCGCAGTTGCCGAAGAGCCGGCGGAGCTTCGCGTGGTAGCCGAGGTGCCGGTTGCCGACCACCCACAGCTCGCCGCCGCGGCGCAGCGCGGCGCGGGAGCCGTTGAACATGCGCCAGGCCGTCGCGTCGGTCGTCGCGCGGTGCGTGTGGAACGGCGGGTTGTTCAGCACCAGGTCCACCGTCCCGGCGGGTACGCCTGACAGGCCGTCGGCCGCCAGGAACTCCGCGGTGGTGCCCGCCGCCATGTTCGCCCGGAAGGTGGCCTCCGCCGAGGCCAGCGCCTGATAGGACTCGTCGATGAACGTCACCTGGGCTTCGCTGTCGCCCAGTGCGGCGGCGAGCCCGACCACCCCGTTGCCGCAGCCCAGGTCCACGACATGTTCGCGCCCACGGCGCTGCGGCAGATTCTTCAGGAAGAAGCGGGTGCCGACGTCCAGGCGGTCGGCGCAGAAGATGCCCGCGTGGTTGGTGACGGTCAGACCCGAGACGGCTCCGACACCGGCGGGCAGCGGGTAGCTTCGCGGCCACGGGTTGTCGCTTCGGGGAAGCCCGGGGTCCGGTGCGCAGAAGATGAGCCGTGCCTTCTTCGCCGCCAGCGACGTCCTGGTCGGCCCGAGGATCCGTTCGAACAGGTGCAGCGTAGAGGTGTGGATCTCGGTGACCATCCCGGCGCCGACGACCACCGTGCCGGAGTGTAGGTGCGGTGCGAGGCGGTGCAGCTGGTCCTCAAGGAGTGCGAGGCTCTTGGGCACTCGGATGAGCAGCACGTCGATCCGGTCCGGAGGCGCGTCCCTGGTCGTGCGGAGCCCTACCGTGTTCCCGGCGACGTTCCCGGTGACCTTGTTGCGCTCCAGGTTCGCCAGGGTCGCCTGCCTGCCGAGGAAGGAGTCGGTGATCTGCACGGGATGGTGATCGGCGAGCGCGGTGACCAGGGCGCCCCACCGGTCGCCCAGCACGACCACGGTGCCCGACAGGTCCGCCTGTTCGCCGTCGAGGTGCCGCAGCAGGTATTCGTCGGCGGCGTCCCAGGCGCGAAACGGGTCGCGGGGATCCTCGGGGAAGCGGGTGAGCTCGAACTCACCTCTTGACGTCGTGAAACGGTTCATCGCGCCTTAGGCTAGCGAGTCACGCGATGAGCCGGTCACATCCCCTCATCGCCGGGCCGGTCAACCCTGCCCGCCGCTCGACCGTCCCAGGTCGGCGGCCCGGTCCCGGGGGTGGGTGGATACGGCGCGTGCCCCGCGATCCACGCCGGGCCTCATCCGCGAGCAGGAATCCGTGCGACCGGATACTTAAGTACACCCCCTCGATCGTCGGCGGCCAACTTTGGTTACCGCATGACCGTCCTAAGCCTGATTCCGCGCCGGGCATCACCTGCCTACCGTGAAGCCATGACCTCCACCAACTCGAAGTCGCCCCTGGCCACCCTGTCGGGTCTGCTCTGCTTCATCCTCGTCGCCGGCGGCGGGAGCGGCCTTCTGCACGAGTGGTTCGGCTGGATCCATTTCATGGGCTTCCTCCGGTTCCTCGCCCCCGAAGGCTACGAGATCTACAGCTACGTCTTAATGATCGCCTTCGGCTTCGCGATAGGCGCGGCCGGCAACGCGCTCGCCCGACGAGGCCGCAGATGAACCACTCCGGGCGACTGGCTCGGGGCCTGGGCAACGGATACGCAGGTCGGCGGCGCTGCTTGTAGCGTCTGCGTGTGACCGAGGAAGAGTGGGCCGAGCACCGGCCTGCGGTGTTCGGGGCGGCTTATCGACTGCTCGGTAGTGCCGGCGACGCCGAGGACGTGGCGCAGGACGTCTGGCTGCGCGCGACCGGTGCCGACCTGTCCGGGGTCGAGGATCTGCGGGCCTGGCTGGTGACGGTCGCCGCCCGCAGGTCCTACGACATCCTCCGGTCGGCACGGGTGCGGCGTGAGACGTACGTCGGCCCGTGGCTGCCCGAGCCGTTGCTGACCGGTCCGGACGCCGCCGAGCCGGTGCTCGTCGACGAGTCGGTGAGCATGGCGATGCTCGTCGTCATGGATCGGCTCACGCCGCCCGAGCGAGTCGCGTTCGTGCTGCACGACGTCTTCGAGGTGCCCTTCGATCACATCGCCCGGGTGCTCGGCGTCACTCCCGCGGCCGGCCGCCAACTCGCCTCACGGGCGCGGCGCCGGGTGGCCGCGACGAAGCAGCAGCCACGCGCGAGTCGCCCGGAGCGCGAGCGGGTGCTCGCGGTGTTCCGCGCCGCGTACGAGGCGAGCGACCTGAAGGCCCTGGTCGAGCTCCTGCATCCCGACGCGGTGTACGTCACCGACGGCGGCGGCAAGGTCTCCGCCGCGCGCAAGGTCATTTCCGGCGGTGAGCGGATCGCCATGGTGCTGTCCCGGGTGGCCGGGCGGTTGGGGCTCTTCCCGCTCGTTCCCCGCGAGGTGGGCGGTGAGCTCGCGCTGGTGGCGTACCGAGACGAGCGGGTCATCCTGGTCGATACTTTCGACGTCGCGGCAGACGGCCGGATCCTGGCGATCCGGCGGGTGCTCAATCCGGACAAGCTCTCGCACATCGACCCGGCGCGCTGAACTTTCGCGAATCTTTCTGGCAAAGGCCGTCACAGCGGCGGGTGCCACCTCGTCTCCCTGGTGAGAACCGGGAGAGAGACCGAGAAAGGTGGGAGCACGATGTCACGCTTGAACCTCGCCGAGGTGGCGCCCGAGATGTACAAGGTGTTCGTCCAGGCTGAGCAGGTGATCTCGAAGGGGCCGCTGGATCCCGCGATCCGCGAGCTCGTCAAGATCCGTAGTTCGCAGATCAACGGTTGCCTCTTCTGCATCGACATGCACGTCCACGAGGCGCTGCGACTCGGTGAGAAGCAGGATCGGATCTACCAACTGTCCGCCTGGCGGGAGTCGGAGCTGTACACCGACGCCGAGCGGGCCGCGCTGGCCTACGCCGAGGCCGCCACGGAGCGGCCCGACGGCGTGTCGGACGAGGTCTGGGAGGCGGTGGCCGCCGCGTTCAAGCCGGAGGAGGCAGGGTACCTGGTCGCCCAGGTGGCGCAGATCAACCTGTGGAACCGCATCGCGGCGCCCATGCACACGCGCCCTCCGAAGCGGGGCTGACGGGGCGCGCGATGTCGTCGCGTGCCGGGACTCCCGGGTGACCTGGGCCGTCTCGTTCGGATCGGTCACAACGCCCCGGGCCCTGGCGAGGGGCCCGGGGCGTTGTGCCGCCGTTCAGGAGTTTGGCCGCGACGGTGGCTTTGACCTCGAACGTGAGCTCGGGCAGGTCCTAGGTGCCGAGGTGGCGGGATCGGACCTCGTTGATCTCCGCCTCGTGGCGCACCGCCCAGTCCGCCAGTGCCGACAGCGGTTGGAGCAGGGTGCGCCCCAGTGGGGTCAGGCTGTACTCGACGCTGGGCGGCACGGTCGGGTGCACCTCGCGCCGCACCAGCCCGTCGGTTTCCAGGCTGCGCAGCGTGCGGGTCAGCATGCGCCGGCTGATGCCTTCAATGGCACGGTGCAACTCGTTGTACCGGTGCGGGCGCCTCCCGAGCAGGACCACCAGCAGCATGCTCCACTTGTCGCCCATGCGCCGGAACACATCACCGACCGGGCACGCGTCGAGCTCGTCGGTCGCATGCGGTCGAGCCCCGCGGCGATGTCCGCGCTCAGGCGGGCAGAATCTGTAGCAGCGCGTTGCGAGCGCCGGACAGGCGGCCGGTGCCGGCCAGGCGGGTCATCCAGCGCGACATGGTCACCAGGCGCTGGGCGGGCCGGCGACGCCGGGCGTCGTAGGCGCGCAGCGCGATCGCCACGTCCGCCGGGGTCCTTGGGGTGGCCAGGAGGTCGGCGAGGGTGGCGGCGTCCAGCAGGGCCTGGCAGGCGCCCTGGCCGAGGGAGGGGGTCATCGCGTGCGCGGCGTCGCCGACCAGGGCGACGTTGCCGGTGACGAAGGATCTCAGGTGCGGGGACAGATCATGGATCTCGTGCCGCAGCACCGTCTCCTCTTCGGCCTCGGCGAGGACGCGCGGGATCGGGTCGTGCCAGTCGGCGAAGCGGGCGCGCAACTCGTCGAGGCTCTCCCTTCGCCCTTGCGGCGTGGCCACCGCGGCGTACCAGTTGGTGGAGCCGGGCTCCTGGGGCGTGATGCCGAAGACCTGGCCCGGCCCCCAGGTCTCCCCGAAGCCGAACTGCTCGACCGTGCGGTCACCGTCAACCGGTCACGGGTCCTGGCCTACCTGGAACTGCACGCCGAGGCCGCGCGCAGGCCGCAGGTGCAGGCCACCCTCGCCGAGCTCAACCAGGCGGACCTCGCGCTGCACCTGCGAGTACAGCAGGCCGCCGGGCTGGCGGCGACCCCACGCGGCGCCGCCATCGTGACCATGTGCGTCAGCACCGCGCTGACCTACCTGCTCACCCAACCGCCGCAGGTGCTCAAGGCCTACGGGCTTGACGACCTCGACGCCTTCCTGCGCGACCTCATCGACACGACATATCCGCGCCCGGCCTAACAGGACCTCGTACGACGCCCGTCCGGGGCCTCTCCGTGCCGCCGGAGACGTCAGGCGGTCAGAGGTCCAGGCCGGAGCCGCCGAACCGGTCCTGGAGGAACCTGCCCTGGTCACGCAGGGCCTGCTCGTCGCCTTGGTAGACCGACTCGGCCACCTTGCGCAGCTGGGTGTCCAGCAGGTCGAGCTG
Source organism: Streptosporangium sp. NPDC005286 (assembly GCF_040607515.1). NCBI lineage: Bacteria > Bacillati > Actinomycetota > Actinomycetes > Streptosporangiales > Streptosporangiaceae > Streptosporangium > Streptosporangium sp. NPDC005286. Next base: position 55,744 of record NZ_JBEXGU010000002.1, read on the forward strand.
GGCGAGCAGCTCCTCGTGGGCGCTGCGCTCCCGCTCGCCGCGCCGGGTGAGCGCGTACGAGCGGGGCAGGTTCGCGTACGCCTCCAGGCTGGACGGCAGGTAGTCCCTGATCGTCTGCGACACGATGTGCAGGTGGTCGGGTGCGGAGGTGAGCGCGTCCGCCCGCCGGAGGATGTCGCGCACCACCTCGGCGAGCACGCCGACTCTCGCCACCACGTCGTCGGGGAACCGGTTCCCGCCGATCTTGGCCAGCAGGGTGTCCAGGTCGGCGTGGAGCCGCCGGGACTCCACCTCCGCGTGCGAGATCGTGAGACGTACCCGGTCCGCCGGGGCCAGCAGCGCCCCGACGCCGTACAACCCGGCGACCACGACGGGCCAGAACGTCCCGGCGACGTCGAGGAAGACCAGGGCCACCCCGACGAGTGCCAGGGCGCATCCGGCGATGTTCCTGGTCGACCCGGCGTAGGCGAGGATACGGCCGCCAGGACTACTGGTAGCCACGGATCTCCTTGAAAGCCGCGGCCAGCGACCCCTTCCGGGCGTCGAAGGTCGCCCCACCGGTGAGCTGGGCGATCTGCTTCATCTCGTTGACGTCGCTGTCGCCGAAGAGCACGACGAAGGTCGGGAACTTCACGGGTAGTGACGCGTAGTAGCCGGCGAAGTCGTGGTACGAGCTGCCGTCGGTGTTGTCGCCGTCCGTCATCAGCACGATCGAGGTGAAGTCCTCCGATGCCGACGACCCGGCCTCCTGGTAGGCGGCCCGCAGGCTGTCGAAGATCGCCGTGCCGTCGTGCGCCCGTAGCGCCTCGCTGTACGAGCGGATTCGCTGGAGCACAGGTTCGGGGTTCCGGTCGGGCAGCGTGAAGGTCTGCGGGGTGCCGGGGGTCGTGTTGAACGGGATCATCGTGACCGTCTCGCGGTCGCGGAAGCGCGAGAACGATCCGCTGACGGAGGTGTCGGCGCCGGACAGGGCGGTCAGCGCCTGCTTGAGCGCGTCGATCCGTTCGCCCTCCATCGAACCGGAGGTGTCCAGCACGAACAGCGTCCGCGACGGCCTGCGCACCTGGTTGAGGTAGACGCCGATCAGCTCGTCGGCCGCGTCGCGCCGGTTGGGGAAGGGCAGCTCCACCAGCGACGCGGACCCGAAACGCCGGTCCGGCCCGACCTCGGGGACGATCGGCCGGCGGTGGGTCGTGGTCATGACCTCCCGCTGGATCTCCGGGGTGCGCAGCCAGGCGGCGAGCTTCCGGTACAGCTCCTTCTTGTCCGGTGTCGCGGAACTCAGCAGCGTGAGCGGGTAGTCGGCCGTCACCACCCCGTCGCTCGGGTAGATCAGCGTGAGCGGCTCGGAGAGCCTGCCGGAGGCGTTGAGGCCCAGCAGCACGGACTCGTAGTTGACGAGTCCGTCCACCTCGCCCTGCCTGGCGTACGCGTCCGCGAGCCAGCCGGAGGAGCCGGAGGTGAGCGTCTGCGCCGAGAAGAACTCCTTCAGCCTGGGCGTCACCGCGTCGATCTGGGCCTTGTCCACCGCCTCCCCGGCGTCGGAGAGCGCCGCCGTCACACCGACCAGCGCGGAGAACCCGGAGTTGGACGCCGCGGGGCTGGTCATGCCGAAGGTGAACTCGCGGGCGCGCGCGGCTGAGGCGATGTCGTTCCAGGTAACGGGTTTGCGGTCCCAGCCGAGCTCGCGGGCCTTGGAGGCCTTCAGCCCGAGCAGCACGGGCGAGACCATGACCTTGGTCTGGGTCGAGAGCCGCGCGGTCGCCCCGTCGATCAGTGACAGGTAGCGGTTGGAGGAGAACCACGTCGCGTCGTACTGCCCGTCCGCGCCGCCGCGCGCCACCTGGTCGGCTCCGTCGAGCGTTCCGGCGTACGACAGCGCGACCCGCACGCCGATCGCGTCCCGGGCCCGCTTGAGCAGCGGTTCCAGGTCGCCGATCTCGCTTCCCGCGAGGACGCGGAGCACGTCGGGACCGTCCACGGGGGTGGCGGGCGTGTCGGCCCCGCCGCACGCGGCCGAGGCCACCAGCAGGGTCAGCGCGGCGAGCGCCCGCCTGATCGGGCGAGAACCCGTTCGTGCTCTCATCGCGGGAGTGCCTGTTCGTCGCCGTGCCGAGAGCGTTCCAGGTAGGTGCGCGCGTGGTCGAGTTCGACGGTCAGGCTGTCCACGGTGATCGCCATGTTCTCCACGGCCTTGGCCTTGAACGTGTCGATCATGTCCATGGTGGTGTAAATGTTGTCGAACGCCTTGCGTAGCGCGTCCATGTCGACCGTGGTGGATGCCGCCTGGGTCTGGATGTCGGCCGCCTGGGTACGCAGCATCTCGCTGGTCGCCACGATCAGGTCGGAGGTGGTGGTGTTCAGCGCCGTGATCTGGTCGAGCACGAGCTTCTGGTTGGCGAGGGCCTGCGCCACGGTCACGGCCGTGCGCAGCGCCGCGATCGTCGTCGTGGTCGCCCGGTCCACGCCCTTGATCAGTTCAAGGTTGTTCTTGCGGATCAGGTCCAGCGCGAGGTAACCCTGGGCGGACACCGCGAGCTGGGTCAGCAGGTCCTGGTGCTTCTGCCGGATGCCGAACAACGCGTCCGAGCGGAGGGCGGTGGCCTTCTCCGGGTCGGCCGCCTCGACATGCATGATCTTGTCTTCCACCGCGGAGTCGAGGGCGGCGGCGAGCAGGGCGTACTCCTGCAGGCGCTTCATCGACTCCCACAGGTTGGTCTTCTCGCCCTCGATGGCCGCGTTGTCCTTGCGCAGCTCGTCCTGCCCAGATTTGAGGGCGCGGATGATGTCGTCGATGTGCCGCTGCGCCGACTGATATTTCGCGAAATAGTCGCGTAGTTTATCGCCGAACGGGATCAGTCCCAGCAGCTTCTTGGCCGGGGTGGACGCCTGCTTGGGGTCGAGGTCGACGATCGTCCGGCGCAGCGCGGTCAGCTGCCCGGCCACCGCCGCCTGCGCGTCCCTGCCCTCGCCCCTGGCGGACGCCAGCGCGGCCACCGGACGCTTCAGCATGCGGTTCGCCACCTGGGAGGAGGCCCGGATCTCCGAGTCACCCATGGAGGTGATGTCGTGCACCTTGCGGGTGAACTCCGGCGACCGCGGGTCCAGGCCGCTCAGCTCCTCGGCGAAGCCACCTGCCTTCTCCGCCAGTTCGGCGCCTCGCTCCTCCGGTACCGGCAGCATGGTGGCCGCCTTCTCCACGGGCACCTTGGCCACGGGTTCCGGCGGGCTGAGCACGAGATCGCTCACGGTGGTCTCTCCTCGAAACGGTGGGAAGGCGAGGTCAGGGGGTGGGGGAGGGAACCACGCCGGATCGGTAGAGCCTGTCGATCGCGGTGATCATGCCCTCCAGCCGTTCGTAGTCGGGCGGCTCCACCACGTCGATCAGGCCGGCCGGCAGCGGAGCCCCTGCCTTCGCCACCAGGTCGTCGAACGCCTTGGCGCCTGCGGTGCGGAAGCCGTACAGGGCCGCGAGGCGCCCGAGTTCCGGGTCCTCCTGCAGGAGCCGGCCGACCTCGGTGCCCTGCGCGCCGAACGGTACGAGCGTGTGCTTGCTGAGGACCGTGGGCGAGGGGTAGAGCAGCCGCATGTCGGGGCGGATCAAGCCGTCCCCCGCGAAAAGGCGCGAGGCGTACTGCGCCTCGTAGATCATGACCATGGGTGTCTTCCCCATCCCCAGAGCCAGGTAGTCCTCGAACGGAGCCTCGGTGGAGGTCTCGGAGTATCCCTGGTCGAGGAAGAGGGGGGCGACGGCTCCGGCGACCTTGGAGCCCTGCGCGTTCGAGGTGATCACGTCGTCGCCGTTGGCCACGTAGCCGGCGATCGAGAGGTACATCGCCGCGGAGTTGGAGGTGCGGATGTCGGTGGTGGTGAGCAGGACGCGCTTGCGCGCCGGGTAGGCGGTGTTGCCCGGCAGCCTGTCCCACCGGGTGCCCTTGGCCACCAGATCCAGATATTTCTTGATATCGAACACCCAGTAGCCCAGGCCGGAGTCCCGCACGACGCCCGCCTTGGCGAGCACGTCCGCGATCGGCTTGAAGGTGGCGATCGCCATGGGGGAGGAGAACGGCGCGAACGTGCGGGTGGCGCCCCGGTCACGCTTGATCTTCTCGGCCGCCGGAGCGCTGGACGGGAACGCGAAATCGTACTTCTTGAGATCCACCGAGGCGGCGATCTGGCGTGATCCGGCGGTGTCGACCTCCACCCGGAGGCCGTGTTCGGCGAAGACGGCCCGCACCCGCCGATCGTCGAAGAACGGTTTCTTCTCCGATCCGATCACCCCGCGGACCAGGGTGAGCTCCCGCGTCTCCGCGCCGCCGCCACGGTTGCCCACCACGATCGCCGCCACTACGGCGGCGCCGAGGAGCAGCGCCAGCCCGACGCCGATCCAACGCTTCATGTGATCCCTCGAAAGCTTGCCCCATATAGCGATAAAACAGCGTTCTATATTGAATTATGTGAGATATGACGACAGGGCGAAGTGAGGCATCCATGATGCGCTGACAATTCAGCTTTCATTCATCTTCTCGTCATAAAGTAAGACAGGTGCGCCGTCACCTATCGCGGCATCTTGATCCCGGCTGTCACTGTCTCCTGGTTCCGCACACCTTGAGCGCCACGTCCTGACCGTCCGGCCCGGTATCGAGACCGGCAGCGATTCCCACCGGCTCGCCCAGACCCGAACCCGGGAAGTCGGCGTCGGTGTGAGGCCTCAGGAGATGGAGCCAAGTGACGGGGGCGAGGCCTCACCGGCACCCGTGGACGATCTCGATCAAGGGCTGAAGATCGGGCCATCGGGCTCGCATGCTCGGAGTCACCGCCCCGGGGAGAGACCGGCGTCGAACCGTACCTCGACGTCGTCGCTGAGTTTGAGTGTGCCGAAGAACGCTGAATAGGGCCGGATGCCCCACCGGGTCTGCACGATGGTCGCCGAGCCGCGTACGCGGTCCTCGGTCAGCAGGCCCTGGAGCGTGACGGGCTGGGTGACACCGACGATGGTGAGATCGCCCTCGACGTGAAACGACTCCGCTGTTCCGCTGATCCGTGTCGATCGGAACGTGATCGCCGGGTAACGCTCAACGTGCAGGACCTTCTCCTGAAGGTTCTTCTTTATCTCCCGACGATCGGAGTCCGTGAGCGGCTTGATGCCACCGGTTCCCTCCCGGACCTCGAACGACCCTGCGTCGACTTTGACGGTCACCGAGGAGCCGGCCGGATCGGCGACGTCGATCGTGGCATCGCCGTGCCAACGGGTGACCTCGATGGTGAGGTCATGGCCGGCCTTCGCGCCCAGCCCGGTACGGGTCGTATTGACGATGAGCCGGCCGGACTCAGGTCCCAACGCGTAGCTACCAGAGGTGACGCCCACCACGTCAGGCTATCTCGCACCCGAAAGCTCACCGTGGCACGTACATCGGCATGGCGAATACCAGGACCGGAACCGACGCACTTTTGGCCGCCTGTCGCTTCTCGCGGGCGGGGATCGCGTAGGTGCGAGCCAACCTTCGGCGCGTACGGAGCCGGCGGGTTCCGGGAGAGAGCCCGGCGCGGTCCTGCCCTGACCTCGGTAGGGGGCTCGCCGGGACCCGAGCCCTGCAAGGCCGGTGTGCCGATAAATAAGACTTCCTTGACAAGTTAATTTGTCGGTCATAGCCTGTGGTCATGCAGGACATCGCCGTGATCGAGGATCCGGCCGCCGCCGAGGTCTCGCTGGACCCCATCCGGGCCCGGCTGCTGGCCGAGCTGAGCGAGCCCGCCTCAGCGACCATGCTGGCCGCCAAGGTCGGCCTGCCCCGGCAGAAGGTCAACTACCACCTCAAGACGCTTGAGGCGCACGGGCTCGTCGAGATGATCGAGGAGCGGCGCAAGGGCAACGTCAACGAGCGCATCATGCGCGCGACCGCGGCCTCCTACGTGATCTCCCCGGCCGCGCTGGCGTCCGTCGAGCCCGACCCGGCCCGCTCTCCCGACCAGCTGTCGGCCGGCTGGCTGCTGGCCGTCGCGGCCCGGCTGGTCCGCGACGTCGGGGCGCTCATCGCCGGCGCCGCCAAGGCGCGCAAACGCGTCGCGACCTTCGCGATCGACACCGAGGTGCGCTTCGCCTCGGCCGCCGACCGGGCCGCGTTCGCCCAGGAGCTTGCCGGGGCCGTCACGACCCTGGTGTCCAAGTACCACGACCAGTCCGCCGAGCACGGCCGCGACCACCGGATCGTCGTCGCCGTCCACCCGAGCATGAAGGAAACCCGATGACGCACCCGTTCGAGCTGAGCCAGGAGATCGAGCTCAGCGCCACGCCCGAGCAGGTCTGGGACGCGATCGCGACCGGGCCGGGCGTCGACTCCTGGTTCATGGGACGCACCGAGATGGGCACCGCCGAGGGCGGCCCGGCGAACCTGACCATGCTGGGCCACACCGAGCAGGCCACGATCACCGCCTACGAGCCGGGCGCCCGCCTGGCGACCCGCGGCGCGCCGGCCCCCGACGGCCGGTTCATGGCGCTCGAATACCTCATCGAGGGGCGTGGCGGCGGCACGACCGTGCTGCGGATCGTGCAGAGTGGCATGCTCGGCGACGACTGGGAGACCGAGTTCGAGGCGATGCAGGCCGGCTGGCCCATCTACCAGGAGACCCTCAAGCAGTACCTCGCGCACTTCACCGGCCGCACCCCATCGGTCACCACGGCCTTCCGGCCCGGAGCGGGCGGCCCGGACGCCGCCTGGAAGACCGTCACCCAGGAACTGGGCGTCACGCAGGACGTCGCCGAGGGCGACGACGTCCGTCTCCCGGACGGCTCCGCCGGGGTCGTCTACTACGCGAACCTGCCCGTCAACCTGGGCGTTCGGACGGACGAGGGCCTGTACCGGTTCATCCACTCCGGTACCGACCGCGGCGACGCCCTCGTGCTCGGTCACCAGAACTTCGCGGGCCGTGACGAGCAGTCCGCGTGGGACACCTGGATGGCCGAGCACTTCGGCTGACCGGCCGGTCCCGGTCAGCCCGTCAGGTAACACCTTCATCCCTCGCGCCGCGACCAGATCAGCGGCGCCGAAAACCAGCAACGCAACCCCAGAGGAGCCAGTCCCATGCGCATCGTGATTGTTGAGTTCATGAGCTTGGACGGCGTTGTGCAGGCGCCGGGCGGACCCAAAGAGGACACCGACGGTGGCTTCGCCCACGGCGGCTGGTCGCACCCGTTCTTCGATGATGACGTGGTGGGCGGCACCTTCGACGACGCGGTGACCAAGGCCGGGGCACTGCTGTTCGGGCGCCGCACCTGGCAGACGATGGCCGCGGCGTGGCCCAGGCGGGCCGGCGACCCGTTCGCCGACCGGATGAACGCCATCCCGAAGTACGTCGTGTCCAAGACGCTGGGCGACGACGAGCTGACCTGGAACAACACCACCCGCATCCCCGGCGACGAGGCCGTCGCCGACATCAGGAAGCTGCACGAGAGCGACGGCGGCGACCTGGTGGTGATGGGGAGCCCCACGCTCGCGCGCACCCTGCTGAGCGAGGGCCTGGTCGACGAGCTCCGACTCATGATCATGCCGGTGCTTCTCGGCGGCGGAAAGACGATCTTCCCCGACGACGGCGCGTCGCGCACGTTCGAACTGGCCTCCACGGCCATCAACGACAAGGGCGTGCAGGTGTGCACCTACCGGCCGGTCGCCGAGGGGTAGGCCGGGACGACGGTGCCGCTGTAGCGCGGATTCCCGATCGCCGCCGGGGATCCCGAGTGATGGTCCGCGCGTTTCCCCGAGGTGAGACATACCCGCTAGTGGCAGGCGCGGTGTGAAGAGGTGCCGGTCGGGCGCGGCCCGAGCCTGGTCCGCGCGGAGCGCGAAGGGTTCGGTGCGGCTCGGAAAGACGGACACCAGCCATCCGCAAGTGCCGGTCCCTAGGCTTCTCGCCGGTGAGCCGCCCAGGTCACCCCGATCATTTCGTTCGCCTCGGAAAGGGGATCTCTCAATGGCGGTCAAGAACGGTCCGAAGGCCGCCCTGACCCGGATCAACAGGTGCGGGCGGGAAGGGGCGCCCACGCTCAGCCTGAGCGGGCTGAAGCTGACGGAGCTGCCCGAGCGGATGAGGGACCTGACGCAGCTGCGCGAGCTCGACCTGACTTTCAACGAGCTGACCGAGCTTCCCGAGTGGCTGGGCGACCTCACCGGCCTCACCCGGCTCCGCCTGTCCTACAACAACCTCGTCGGGCTCCCCGAACGGCTGGTGAACCTGACCGCCCTCACCGAACTCGACCTCGGCCACAACAAGCTGGCTCGGATTCCCGAGTGGCTCGGCGAGTTGACCTCTCTCACCGGCCTCTCCCTGTTCGACCTCCGGCTGACCGGGCTTCCCGACTCCTTGCGAAAGCTCACCGCTCTCACCAGGCTCTCCCTGGGCGGCGGCTGGGAGCCGTTCGACATTCCCGACTGGATAGGCGACCTCACCGCGCTCACCTCGTTCGGCGTGACGCACTGCCGGCCGCCCGTCGGCCTTCCCGAGTCACTGGGCAATCTCACCGCGCTCACCGAGCTCCGCCTCGGTTACAACCACATGGAGGAGGTTCCCGACTGGCTCGGCAACCTCACCGCGCTCACCGAGTTGGAGCTGCAAACCAACCGGCTGACCAGCCTGCCGGAGTCGATGCGCGCCCTCACCGCGCTTACCAGGCTCGAACTGCAGGACAATCGGCTGACCGAGCTTCCCGAGTGGCTGGGCGACCTCACCGCGCTCACCAGGATCTGCCTGTGGGACAACCGGCTGACGAGCCTGCCGAAGTCGATCGGTAACCTCACCGGCATCGCCTGGCTCTACCTGTGGGGCAACGAACTGGCCGAGCTCCCCGGGTCGCTGGGTGACCTCACCGGCCTGACCAAGCTCGACCTGCACGACAACCGGCTGACCGAGCTTCCCGAGCCGCTGCGGAACCTCACCGCGCTGACCGAGCTCGATCTGTGCGGCAACCGGCTGGTGGAGGTCCCCGAATGGCTCCCGGACCTCACCGCGCTGACCACCCTCCGTCTCGGTGGTAACGACCCGCGGCCCACGGTCCCGGCTTCCCTGCGCCTGCTCGCCCGGACCTCGCCGCAGTGGCACCGCTTCCTGGCGAGCCGCAACCGCTGATCTCTCGCCGCCTCCGGTCGAGCGTCGGCCCGAACGGAGCGGGGAAGACGACCGCGCCGGCCATGGCCGTCGGGCTGCTGCGCCCGGACGAGGGTACGGCGTTCGTGCCCTCGGGGTGGCCGCCGCGGAGCGATGTTAAGAAAACTAGACATGATGTTGGCTTTGTCTTACATTCGAGGCATGTCATCCGAAGAGAAGAGCGCCTGGATCATGGGCGTGGTCGCGGTGTGCGGGTATGCGGCCTACCTCGTCCTCGTTCTGGGGCGAGCGGACGGTGTCCCGCTCACCGAGGTCCCGTACGTGTCGACGATGCTGTGGAGCATCGGTGCCGCGATCGTGGTGTCGATCGTGCTGCGCATCGCGGTCGCGATCGCCTCACCCAAGGACGCCGGCAAGAAGGACCAGCGTGACCGGGAGATCTACAGATTCGGCGAGTACACCGGCCAGTCGTTCGTCGTCATCGGCGGGGTGGCGGCGCTCGGCATGTCGCTGGCCGAGCTGGACCACTTCTGGATCGCCAACGTCGTCTATCTGATGTTCGTCCTGTCCGCGGTCGTCGGATCCATTGCGAAGATCTTCGCCTACCGCCGGGGCTTCTGGCCGTGGTGAAGCCGACCAGGGTCACCAACACGATCCGCGCCCTCCGGTTCGCGCACGGAGAGATGACACAGGCGGAGCTGGCGGACCGCATCGGCGTGACCCGCCAGACCGTCATCGCCATCGAGCAGGCCCGCTACTCGCCCTCGCTGGAGATGGCCTTTCAGATCGCCCGGGTGTTCGACGTCTCGCTCGACGATGTTTTCCAGTACGCGGACAGTGCAGGAGAGACACGGTGAAGGCAATCGTCCAGGACAGGTACGGCTCCCCCGACGTCCTGGAACTCAGGGAGATCGACAGGCCGGTGATGGGGGACGACGACCTGCTCGTACGGGTGCACGCGGCCGCCGTCGATCCGGGCGTCTGGCATCTCATGACGGGCCTGCCGTATCTGGCGCGCGTCATGGGCTTCGGGTTCCGCAGGCCCAAGGTCCGGGTCCGGGGGATGGACGTCGCGGGGCGCGTCGAGGCGGTCGGCGGGAACGCGACCCGGTTCAAACCGGGTGACGAGGTGTTCGGCACCTGCGACGGAGCCTTCGCCGAGTACGCCTCCGCCCGGCAGGACAGCTTCGCGCCGAAGCCGGCGAACCTCACCTTCGAGCAGGCGGCGGCCGTTCCGGTCTCGGCCTGCACCGCCCTGAAGGGTCTTCGCGAGGCGGGAAGGGTGCAGCCGGGGCAGAAGGTCCTGATCATCGGTGCGGGGGGAGGCGTGGGGACGTTCGCGGTGCAGCTGGCCAAGGCGTTCGGCGCGGAGGTCACCGGCGTGTGCGGCACGACCAAGGCGGACCTGGTCCGATCGATCGGCGCCGACGACGTCATCGACTACACCCGCGAGGACTTCGCGGACCGGGCGCGCCACTACGACCTCATCCTCGACGCCGCCGGGAACCGCCCGCTGTCACACCTCCGGCGTGCCCTCACTCCCCGGGGAACCCTCGTCATCGTCGGAGGCGAGCGGGGAGGGCGGTGGATCGGAGGCAACGATCGCCAGCTCCGGGCGCTCATGCTCGCACCGTTCGTGGGGCAGCGGCTGCGCGGGCTCTTCTCGATGCCGCGTGCGGAGGACCTTCGGCTGCTGAGGGAGCTGATCGAGGCGGGCAAGATCACGCCGGTCATCGACAGGACGTATCCGCTGAGCGAGGTTCCCGAGGCCGTCCGGTATCTGGAGAAGGGGCACGCGCGCGGCAAGGTCGTCATCACCGTGTGAGATGTGACCGGCGGAGGCACACCTTTCAACGCGCCGTTGCCCCTGCCGCAAGGCCCGTCATCGCCGACCGGTGCTCGACTTGATCGCAGGATCTCCGAATTGGATTCCGATGTCTGGGGATGCTCTTCATCGTTCCCCGCACACGCTCGGGGGAATCAGCGCCACGATCAATCGAAGGGCTGATAGCCGCTCGGTCGCGAGTACGCTCTGTTATGCTCTGGTGTACTCAGGGTAGTGGTGCGGCCGGTTGGTCGTGGTCTTGTCGTAGCCGGCAAGGGTTTCGCTTTCCTGGGGTGCTGATCGTGCTCGCGGTCATGTCGCCCAGAGTTGCGGGAGACGTTGAACGCTCGTGGAGCCGATGTGAGACCAGGTCGTAAGGCCGGGCGGTTGGCGGTGAAGCGGGAACTCCCGAAAGGGAGAACGCTCATGTCGTAAGGCATGGGCTGCTTGGGAGCGCGCTTACCAGAACACACTCACGAGTAACGGCATGACGACACGTATTCCGCCGTTGCCCGAGGGCGAAGGTGGCGAGCAGGCACGACGCCTGCTCGACGGGCTGGCCGTGGGAGGTGACCGGGTGCCGATGACCGTCGGCTTCTACACGATGACGGCGATGGCGCCGAACATCTTCGGCGTCGAGATCGACCCCGGCCTGGCGGGTGCCTCGTGACCGGCCGGCTGGAGGGGTACGCCGCGATCATCACCGGGGCCGGACAGATTCCCGGCCAGATGATCGGGAACGGCAGGGCGACGGCACTGATCTTCGCCCGGGAGGGCGCCAGACTCGTCCTCATCGACCGTGACCTGGACTCGATGCTGGTCACGGCGGGGTTGGTCGAGGAGCAGGGCGGAACCGCGGTCACCGTCCAGGGGGACGTGTCGGTGGCCGACGACTGGTCGACCGCGGTCGCCACCTGCGTCGAGAGCTTCGGCCGTCTCGACGTGGTGCACCACAACGTGGGCGTGGCCATCGGCGACGGCTCTCCCACCTCCGTCGAGCCCGACGACTGGGCACGGAACATGATGATCAACTCTGGCAGCATCCTGCTGATGGCCCGGGCGGTGCTCCCCGTGATGCGGGCCGCCGAGCGTGGTGTGATCACCAACATCTCCTCCATCGCGGCCATCGCCGGAAACCCCTCTCCCGGCAATCCGCCCATCACCTACAAGATGTCCAAGGCGGCCATGAACGCCGCGACCCAGCAGATGGCCCTGGAGAACGCCCGCTACGGAATCCGGGTCAACGCCATCATGCCGGGCCTCATCGACACCCCGATCGGCGTCGACCTGGGCGCGACGGAGTACGGCATGGACAAGGAGGAGAGGGAGGGCTACGAGGCCCGTCGTCACCAGCGGGTCCCGCTCAAGGGCGGCATGGGTACGGCATGGGACATCGCCAACGCGGCCCTCTTCCTGGCTTCGGAGGAGGCCCGCTTCATCACCGGCGTCCTGCTCCCGGTCGACGGAGGCCAGAGTGCCATGGTCGGCTGAGCCCCTTTTTGACCGCCTGGCTCATCGCTGACGCTCCTGCGGAAAGCTCACAGCCGGGAAAGTGCTGCCAGCGTGGTGTCGAGGTTCTGCACGCGGCCGGGGAGTTCCTGCCCGTGCCACCAGACGATGTCCTCGATCTCGTCGTCGGGGGTGAACGCGCCGTGCGGCGCGGCTTCGTCGGCCTGGTAGAGGGCCGCGTACTCGGTGCGTCGTTCGGGTCCGAGGACGTACTCGGCGTACCCGGAGAAGGTCAGCCGGGTGATGTGGAAGCCGGTCTCCTCGTGGAGTTCACGTACGGCGGCCTGGCGTGGCGTCTCTCCCGCATCGATCATTCCGCCCGGTAGTTCCCACTTCTGGCGGTAGCGGTTGAACACCAGAAGCAACCGGCCGCGAGACCACAGGGCGACCAGGGCGAGAGGGAGCGGGGCGTCGCCGGGAGGCACGGTCTCGGCGCCGTGGTGAAAGGCGGTCAGCTCGTTGCCGGCGTCGTCGACCGCGAGAGGAGCCAATCCGATGTCCCGTCTGTCGTCGGGCCGCTGATCCAGCTGGGTCCTGCCGACGCGGATACCGATTCTCCGTTCCGCGACGGAGATCGCGAATATACGGCCTGGAATCTGACAGCGTAAAGGCCCAGGCCGTCAATCGATGACCTGGGCCTTTGTATCCGTGATTCAGACTCCACTCCGTATGGCGCGGATGAGCCGCCGCGGTCCATGGCCCGCACGACGTTCGCCGCGGTCAAGGGTGAGGAGCCTCCAACGGGAGTACTTCCCTAGGAAGCGGTCCGCCGTCCCTCAGCGGGGAGGGTAGGGAGGCCAGTGCGGTGGGTACGGCGGGCGCCCGCCCGGGTACGGCGGGATCGGGTAGCCGGCCGGGTAGGGCGGGCGCCAGCCCGGGTACGGGGGCCGCCAGCCTGGGTACGGGGGCCGCCAGCCGGGGTACGGCGGGATCGGGTAGCCGGCCGGGTAGGGCGGGCGCCAGCCCGGGTACGGGGGCCGCCAGTCCGGGTACGGCGGGTGCCAGCCCGGGTAGGACGGCTGGCCGACCGTGTTGCCTATGGGCACGCAGTCGTACTGCGGGCACGGTGTGGTGAAACACTGCTTGGGAGAGGGCACGCAGACGCGGCCGGGGCCGCAGTTGACCGCCGCGCACGGCGATCCGGGATCACATTTACCCGCCTTCTGCGCGGCCGGCGCGGCGACGGCCGCCTGCGCCACCGGGGCGGTGGACGCCTCGTCCGCCCAGGCCGTGGCGGCTGGTGATCCGGTCGCCGTGACCAGGGCCAGCGCCAGGATTAGTTTTCGAAGCATTTTTCCCCCAGATGTCATGATCGGTTCTGCCTCTCTGGCGATGCTCGCACCGGCCATTCCTGCTTAGGGCAAAGCGACCATCAGAAAGTCGGCTGGCTTGCGGAGGATTAGGTATTGCTTCTGGGGGACCGGCATTTTCGCCGGAAATATCATGTCAATTCGGGCGACCCAACTGCCGAGTGTGACACTTAAATCAGCTTATGGCGTGATACTCAAATCAGCCTATAGGTAACGCATGGCACAAAAGGCCACTTCAATCACCGGTGTCGTCTATATGCCGATTCGGAAGGGCAGCAGGCAGACGAGCACATCCGTGTGCTCCCGTAGCGTGACCATCAGGAAAAGGTCACGCTGGTTGTGCAGGGCCCGGTGGCGGAAGTGCCGCGGTTCGACGGTGGGAATGAGCACGGCGACCCATTTTCCGCCGTCGGCGACCTGCCGGATGTAGTCGAGAACGGGACGGACCACGGTGTGCTGCGGGCTGCCGAGGATCTCAAGACGGACCCCCGGATCCCACAGGTTCCACCGCGTCCGCAGGTCGTCCACCCCCTCCTCGGTGAAACGCACCGCGACGACCACCACCTCGCCACCGAGGGCCAGGCCCGCGCTGACGGCCCGTTCCGTCTTGGTGGTGATGTCCGAGACCGGGATGATGATCACTTTCCCGGTCTCGGCGACCGCTGCGGGCCGGGTGGGTTTGGGAGGTGTCCGCCCGAGCCCGAGCTGCTTTTCGACCGCGGTGTAGTAGCGCTCGACGCGGGCGAACAGCAGCATGAGCAGCGGGATGGCGATGACGACCACCCAGGCGCCCTCCAGGAACTTGGTGGTGAGCAGCACCAGGGTGGCGACGGCGGTCAGCAGGGCACCGGTGCCGTTGAGCAGCGTCTTGCCGAGCCGGTGGGGCGGGCGCAGGGTCGTCCAGTGCCTGACCAGGCCGACCTGGCTGATCGTGAAGCCGATGAACACCCCGATGGCGAACATCGGGATCAGCCTGTGGGTCCGCGCGTCCACCGCGATCAGTATCACGGCGGCCGCCACCGCCACGGCCACGACGCCGTACCTGTGGACGGGACGTTCGGTGCGCAGCGCGAACAGGTGGGGCAGGCGGTTGTCGCGGGCCAGCAGGCTCAGCAGGACCGGCAGGCCGCCGAAGCTGGTGTTGGCGGCCAGTGCCAGGGCGAGCATGACCACGAGGTTGGTCGCGTAGTACGCCCAGCTCGTGCCGTAGGCGCCGGCGGTCAGCTGGGCGAGGACGGTGACGTCCTGCCGGGGCTGTACCCGGTCGCGGTGGATGAGCAGCGCCAGTCCGATCAGCATCACCCCGAGCAGCGCGCCGAGCAGCAGTTCGGTCCGTTGTGCCCGCGCGACCCGCGGCTCGCGGAACATGGGCACGCCGTTGGCGATGGCCTCGACGCCGGTCAGCGCGGAGCACCCGGAGGAGAACGCCTTGAGGATCAGCAGCACTCCCAGCGCGTCGGTCACCGGGACGTGCACGGGCGTCCCCACCACGGCCGCCGGATGGGAGCGGGCCAGCCCCAGCACCACGACGCCGAGGATGCTCACCACGAACAGCGCGGTGGGCAGCATCAGCACCCGCGCGCTGTCGGCGATGCCGTACAGGTTCACCACGGTCAGCAGGGCCAGTCCCAGCAGGCAGATCGCCAGGAGATGCGGGGCCAGGACGGGGAAGGCCGAGGCGAGGCTGGCGGCACCGGCCGCGAGGCTGACCGCCACGGTGAGCACGTAGTCGACGATGAGCGCCGCGGCGGCCAGCAGGCTCACCCGTTCGCCGAGATCGTTCTTGGCCACCGCGTAGGAGCCGCCGCCGTTCGGATACGCGGCGATCACCTGGCAGTAGGAGATCACCAGCACCGTGAGCAGCCCGACGATGGCCAGGGTGATCGGCAGCGTGTAACCGATCGTGGCGCCACCGGCGGCGACCAGGATGAGCGCGATCGCCTCCGGTCCGTAGGCGACCGAGCTGAGAGCGTCGAGCGACAACGCGGCCAGCCCCTGCAGGCTGGTCAGATGATGCCTTTCGCCCTCACCGTGGCGCAGCTGGGGCCTGACGCGCCAGCTGACGTGAACAGGGCGGTCCGATCGGCGGTGAGGGGTCATGGCGGCGACTCGTCATGGTGGCCGCCGGGCTCACCCCTCGGCAAAGCCCACGTCCGAGCCGACGCGCTGCTCCTCCTCGGTCGCTCGCATCCGGAACAGCTTGTCGACCACTTTCCCGATGATGAACGTGACGATGAAGCTGTACAGACCGACGGCCAGGACACCGACCACCTGCTTGCCCAGCAGCGCGATCGAACCGCCGTAGAAGAGGCCGGGGGTTCCGACGAGCTCGCCGGTGGCGAAGAACCCGAGCAGCAGGATGCCGGTGATGCCGCCGGCCCCGTGGAAGCCTGTCACGTCCAGCGTGTCGTCGTAGCCGAGGACCAGCTTCATCTCGACCGCGTACGTACACACGATGGCGGCGACGATGCCGACGACGAGCGCGCCCTCGACGTTGACGAACGCGCAGGACGGGGTGATGGCCACCAGTCCGGCCAGGACGCCGTTGGCCGAGCCCATCCTGGTCAGGTGCCGGAAGCGGATCCACTCCACCAGCCGCCAGGTCAGCATCCCCGCGCAGCCCGCGATCATCGTGCTGAGAAACGCCCTGGCGGCCAGCGGGCCGTCGGTCAGCGCGGAGCCCGCGTTGAAACCGAACCAGCCGAACCAGAGCAGGGCCAGGCCGAGCAGGACCAGGGGGATGTTGGCGGGCTGCGGGGCGTCCTTGCGCCGGAAGGCGACACCCGGCCCGAGCACCAGTGCGAGTGCCAGCCCGGAGATGCCCGAGTTCAGCTCGACGACCAGCCCGCCGGCGAAGTCCAGCACGCCCCATTGCTTGAGCCAGCCGGTGTTGGAGAACACCCAGTGGGCGACCGGCGCGTAGACCAGGGTCATCCACAGGACGCCGAAGAGCATCCATGGGCCGAACCGGGCCCGTCCCGCGATCGAGCCGCTGATCAGCGCGACCGTGATGATGGCGAAGGTCAGCTGGAACAGTGCGAAGACGTACGTGGGGATCTGCTGGTACAGCGTCTCGGGGGTGATGTTCGCGAACCGGAAATCGCTCCAGCCGATGAGCCCGGCGCCACCGAGGTCCCTCCCGAAGGCCAGCCCGTATCCGTAGGCGAACCAGATGATGGTCACCAGGCTGATCGAGATGAAACTCATGTAAAGCGTTGTCAGCAGATTCTTGGAACGGACCATGCCGCCATAGAAGAAGGCCAGCCCCGGAGTCATCAGCAGCACCATCGCGGTGCTGGTCAGCATCCAGGCCGAATCACCGGTGTTCAGCCCGCTTGATATCCAGCTGCTCATTCCGACTGACATTATGGGCCCCTTCGTCTTGTTTGCTCCTTCGGCTCTTTTTGCGCCTGCCGACAGAGATGCCCTAGCTCACATGGTTGGCGTCTAAGTCGGGAGTTAACCTCAGCACCTTTGATATTTGACCGAATGCTGGCCTTGGTTGATTTTTGCCGGTTCGGCACATGGAAAGTAGTGCTGTGTGCCCACATCGTGGATTCACCTTTGATGGCCGTCCATGGGCAGGACGCGTGTCAGTGGCGGGAAGGGCGACGTTTATGACATCGGCGTTTCCGCCGTCGGGCTCACCCGGAGGTGAGCACCCTGTCGGGGGGCGCCGCGCGCTGGAGTACCTGTTGACGATCCCCCGGGGGGTCGCGCAGGTCGATCTCCAGCCCAACCACTGGACGGGCCTGATCTTCATCGTCGCGTTGTTCGTCGGCGGCTGGCGGTTCGGCGTCTTCGGCCTGCTGGGCACGCTCGTCGCCACGGCCACCGCGTACCTGTTCGGCGTCACCTGGGACCGGGTCTCGGTGGGGCTGGAGGGGTTCTGCGGCACGCTGATCGGTGTCAGCCTGGTGCTCTACCTGGAAGCCCGGTGGATGACCGTGCTCCTGGTCGTCGCCGGGGCGATCGCCGGGAGCGTGCTCACCTCGGCGCTGAACGTGCTGCTCACCCCGTACAACCTGCCGACCTTCACCGCGCCCTTCTGCGTGGTCACCAGCGTGATGGTGATCGGCGGGCCGTCCTTCAGCCGGATCTGGGCGGAGCACGCGCGCTCGGCCCCGCCGTCGGCCACCGCTCCGGGCACCGCGATGAGCTGGCACGACTTCTGGCGGGGCACGCTCAGCGGCATCGGCCAGGTGTTCTTCCAGAACCAGTGGTACGTCGGCCTGATCTTCCTGATCGGGCTGTTCGTGGCCGGCTGGGTGACCGGGCTGGTGGCGCTCCTGTCCAGCCTGGTCGGCCTGCTCACCGGCTGGGCGCTGGGCGCGCAGGCCGCCGATCTCGGGGCCGGCCTGTACGGCTACAACGCCGTGCTGGCCGGGCTCGCACTGTGGGGCACGTTCATGCTGGTGAACCGGGTGAGCGCGGTCTACGCGGTGATCGGCGTGGTGTCCGCGGCGGCGCTGACCGCCGGTATCGGCAACCTGTTCGCCGTTACCGGCGGCCACACCCTCACCTGGCCGTTCGTCCTGGTGACCTGGGTGTTCCTGGCGGCCATCCCGATGTTCACGAAAATCCAGCGCGCCGGATAGCCGTGCGGAGAAAGGACCCCGATGAATCTCACACCACGCGAGATGGACAAGCTGCTCATTTTCCTCGTCGCCCAGATGGCCGAGCAGCGCCGCAGGCGCGGGCTGAAGCTGAACTACGGCGAGACGGTGGCGCTGATCAGCTCGGCGATCGTGGAGGCGGCACGGGACGGCAAGACGGTCGCCGAGTGCATGGAGCTGGGCAAGCAGGTGGTCGGGCCCAACGACGTGCTGCCGGGCGTACGCGGGATGCTGAAGCTGATGCAGGTCGAGGCCGTCTTCGACGACGGCACCAAGCTGGTCTCCTGTCACGATCCCGTCGGTGGGAAGTGATGCCCGGGGAACGCGCGCTCCTACGGCTCGGCGGACCGTCGTCCGCGGCGGCCGGACATCGCCACGACCACGACGATGACCACGACGATGACCACGACGACCATCACCACGGCTTCCGGGCGGTGGCGAACCTGAGGGGGGCGACATCCCATGTCGGATGACGACGTCTACATCTACGGCGAGGGACAGATCGAGCTGAACGCCGGTCAGCCCAGGGTGAAGCTGACCGTGCACAACACCGGTGACCGGGCCGTTCAGGTGGGCTCGCACTTCCATTTCTTCGAGGCCAACCGCGCGCTGAGGTTCGACCGCGACAAGGCGTTCGGCAAGCGCCTTGACATTCCGGCCGGCACCGCCGTCCGGTTCGAACCCGGAGACACCAAGGAGGTAAAGCTGGTCGAGTACGGCGGGGGCCTGCGGATCGTCGGCTTCGGTGGACTGCTCAACGGAAGCGTTCGCTCGCACGAGGCGCATCGCAAGGCGCTGAAAAGAATGCGCGAACGCGGTTATCTCGACGAGCCGGGCAGGTCCGCGGCGGCTTCGTCGAAGAAGAACGGCTCCTCAGGCTCCGCGAAGAAGGGCTGAACCCCGATGACCACGATCAGTCGTAAGCAGTACGCGACCATGTACGGCCCCACGGTGGGGGACCGGATCCGCCTCGGGGACACCAACCTCGTCGTCGAGGTGGAGAAGGACCACACCGAGGGGCACTACGGGGACGAGGCGCAGTACGGGGGCGGCAAGACGGCCCGCGACGGGATGTCGGCCGACCCCGCCTCGCGGAACGCCACGGCCGCCCTGGACGTGGTGATCACCAACGCGGTGGTCATCGACCCGATCCTGGGCATCGTCAAGGGCGATATCGGTATCAAGAACGGCAGGATCGCCGGGATCGGCAAGGCGGGCAACCCGCACACCCAGAACGGGGTCGACCGGCGGCTCGTCATCGGCGCGGGCACCGAGGTGATCTCCGGCGAGAACCTCATCGCCACCGCCGGCGCGATCGACACCCACGTCCACTTCATCTCCCCGCAGCAGGCGCAGAACGCGCTGAGCAACGGGATCACCACCCTGGTCGGCGGGGGAACCGGTCCGGCCGACGGCACCCGTGGCACCACCTGCACCCCGGGACCGTGGAACATCGCCCGCATCCTGCAGGCGTACGAGGCCATTCCGATCAACATCGGGGTGTACGGAAAGGGGAACAGCAGCCTGCCGGGTTCCCTGGAGGAGCAGATCCGGGCGGGCGCCTGCGGGCTGAAGGTGCACGAGGACTGGGGGACCACGCCCGCCGTCATCGACTGCTCGCTGTCCGTCGCCGACGAGTACGACATCCAGATAACCATCCACACCGACACGCTGAACGAGGCAGGGTTCGTCGAGGACACCATCAGCGCGATCAACGGCCGCGCGATCCACACGTACCACTCCGAGGGCGCGGGCGGCGGGCACGCCCCCGACATCCTGCGGGTGACCGGGGAGCCCAACGTGCTGCCGGCCTCCACGAACCCCACGCTGCCCTACACCGCCAACTCGGTGGACGAGTTGCTGGACATGACGATGGTCTGCCACCACCTCAGCTACGACGTCCCCGAGGACGTGGCGTTCGCGGAGAGCCGGGTGCGCGCCGAGACCATCTCCGCCGAGACCGTCCTGCACGACCTGGGCATCATCAGCATGATCGGGTCGGACTCGCAGGCGATGGGCCGGGTGGGCGAGTCCTTCACCCGCACCTTCCAGATCGCCCACCACTGCAAGGACAAGCGGGGGGCGCTGCCGGAGGACTCCGCGCGCAACGACAACTTCCGGGTGCTGCGCTACCTGGCCAAGCTGACCATCAACCCGGCCCGCACCTGCGGGATGGCCGACACGATCGGCTCGCTGGAGGACGGGAAGCTGGCCGACATCGTGCTCTGGCAGGTGCACTCCTTCGCGGCCAAGCCCTACCTGATCGTCAAGGGCGGCATGATCAGCTGGGCCCCGATGGGCGACCCGAACGCGTCCCTGCCGACGCCGCAACCGGTCTACTACCGGCCGATGTACGGAGCCTTCGGCACCGCGCTGAAGGAGACCTGCGTCACCTTCATGTCGCAGGCCGGGATCGACGCGGGCGTGCCCGAGCGGCTCGGCCTGGAGCGGACCGTCCGGGGCGTACGCCAGTGCCGGACCGTCGACAAGCGCCACATGCTGCGCAACTCGACGCTGGCCGACATCATGGTCGATCCGGAGACCTACAAGGTCTCGGTGAACGGCAAGCCGGTCAGCATCGAGCCGGCCACCAAGCTGCCGCTGAACAGGCTCTACTTCATCTGATGAGCCTGACCGACCTGGGCCCGCTGCTCGCCCAGTTGCAGCTCACCGACTCCGGCTTCCCGAGCGGGCTGTACACGCTCTCGCACGGGCTGGAGGGGTACGTCCAGCTCGGGGCGACCGGATCGGCGGACCTGCGTGGCCTGCTGACCGACCTGCTGTACAACTCGGTGGGGCCGGGGGACGCGACGGCCCTGGTGCTGGCGCACCGCGCCGCCGGAGCGGGCGACTGGGACCGGCTGGTCGAGGTCGACCAGCGGCTGCACGCGATCAAACTCAACCGCGAGCAGCGTTCCGCCTCGGTCAGGACCGGCCGGCAGGTCCTCGACACGGCGGTGTGGGCGTTCGCCTCGCCGGAGGCGGCCCGGCTGGCGGCCCTGGTGGCGGAGAGGGCCGCGCCGGGCAACCACGCGGTCGTGGTCGGCGTGATCCACGCGGGCATGGGCGTGCCCGTCGCGCACGCGGTGGCCGGTGACCTGTACGCCTTCGCCGCGGGCTGGACGGCGGCGGCGGTGCGGCTGGGCCGCACCGACTTCCGCCGGGCCCAGCGGATCCTGGGCGAGGTCCGGCCGGACCTCGCCCGGGTCGCGCGGGCGGCGCTCGCCGCCGAGGACCCCATGGACCTGAACGGCTCGGTACCCATCGCCGACACGGTCTCGGCCGCGCACGAGCGGGCGGCGGCCCGTCTGTTCATCACCTGAAAGGGCACGAGATGGAACCGCGGAAGGTGTTCAAGGTCGGTATCGGGGGGCCCGTCGGATCCGGCAAGACGGCCCTGATCGAGATGCTGGCCCCCATCCTGATCGCCAGGGGGCACAGCCCCGGCGTGATCACCAACGACATCTACACACAGGAGGACGCCGAACACGTCCGCCGCACGATGGCCGGGGTGCTCGACTCCGAGCGGATCGTCGGGGTCGAGACAGGGTCCTGCCCGCACACCGCGGTCCGTGACGATCCGAGCATGAACCTGGCGGCGGCGGCCGAGCTGCTCGACCGGTTCCCCGACATCGACATGCTGCTGTTCGAGAGCGGCGGCGACAACCTGACGCTCACCTTCAGCCCGGTGCTCGCCGACGTCTACATCTTCGTCCTGGACACCGCCGCGGGCGACAAGATGCCGCGCAAGCGCGGCCCGGGCACCACGGACTCCGACCTGCTGGTCATCAACAAGATCGACATCGCCCGGTACGTGCGCACCGACCTGTCGGTGATGGAACGGGACGCGCACACGGTGCGCGGGGCGGGGCCGGTCGTGCTGACCGACTGCCTGGCCGGCACCGGTGTCACCGAGGTCGCCGACTTCATCGAGGCGCGGCTGGAGGCGATGTGCGCTCCGGGGCGGTGATCGACCATCTGGTCCCGGAGCGCTACCAGCCGGAGTGGCTGCCGGGCTCGGTGGCGCGCCATGCCGCCGACCTGGACATGCTGCCGGTCGGCAGCCCCGGCAAGGTCGGGATCCTGCACCTGGCGTTCGAGCGGGCCGGCGGGCGGACCGAGCTGACCGGTCACTACCAGAAGACGCCGCTGCAGATCGCCCGCCCGCTGTACTACGACCCCGAGCGCCCGGACATGCCGTACCTCATGTTCATGTCGTCCGGCGGCGGCGTTCTCCAGGGCGACCGCTACCGCGTCGACGTCTCCTGCGGCGAGGGCTCGTCCGTCCACCTGACCACCCAGGCCGCCACCCGGATCTACCGGATGGAACAGGACTACGCCACCCAGCTCGTCAACCTCACCGCGGGGCCGGGCGGCTACCTGGAGTACCTGCCGGACACCACGATCCCGTTCGCCGGCTCGCGGTACTACCAGCGGCTCCGTGTCACCGTCGCGGCGGACGCGACGGTGGTGCTGGGCGAGACGCTGATGGCCGGCAGGCTGGCGCGGGGGGAGCGGCACGCGTACACGGCGTACTGCAGCGACGTCGAGGTGCGTGACACCTCGGCACGGCTGCTCTTCGCCGACCCGCTCCGCCTGGTGCCGGGGGAACGGCCGGTGACCGGACCCGCGGTGATGGCCGGATTCGGACTGCTGTCCTCCCTGTACGTCGTCACCGCCGCGCAGCCCGCGCAGGTCGTGGCCGACACGATGCACGCGGTGCTCGCCGGCACCGGGCTGCGGGCCGGTGCCAGCGTCCTGCCCGGGGACCGGGGCGCCTGGGCCCGCATCCTCGGGGACAGGTCTCCCGAGGTCGAGGCGGCCCTCCACCGGACCTGGAACGCCGTCCGCGAGCTGCTCCTGGGAGTGCCCGCGCCGGACCGCCGCAAGCAGTGACGCCCGTCCACGGAGAGGCGGGCCGGTTCACCGGGCTGTTGACACCGCGGACCGGGCGGCACCCGAGAACTAGTTTCTATCGCCTAAAGTCGGGCGAATGGCCCCGACTCCCTCCCGGCTGGCCTGGCTGGACGCCCTGCGGGGACCCGCCGCGCTGGCCGTCGCGCTGCACCACTCCGGGTGGACCTTCATCCCGGACCTCTGGGCCGAGGTGGACCGCAGGATCGACGTCGGCACCTGGGGCGTCTTCGTGTTCTTCCTGGTCAGCGGCTATATCATCCCCGCCTCCCTGGAGCGGCGCGGCGACCCGCGGGTCTTCTGGGTCGGCCGGGCATTCCGCCTCCTGCCCCTGCTGCTCGCCGCGCTCGGCCTGGCGTTCCTGCTCGCCTACGCCGGTGCGTTCGTCCTCCACCCGGGCGTGAGCGCCCGCCCGGCGCCGCTCGTCGCCCTGGGGAACCTGACGATGCTGCAGGAGCTGCTCGGCGTGCCCGCCGTCATCGACGTGATGTGGACGCTCTCCTACGAGATGGCGTTCTACCTGATGGCGGTCGGGCTGTTCACCGTGCGGCAGGCGCACCGGTCGGCGGTGGTCGCGATCGTCCTGGCGGTGTCGGCGGTACCTCTCGGACTCCTGCTGCCCCGTCCGGTCATCGGTGGCCGCGCCGACCTGGTCGCCGCGCTCCTCGGCGTCGCGGTCGTCGTGGTCATCGTGGTGTCGGCGGCCGCGCGCGGCGGGGCGCGCACGGCCGCCGCGGTGACGGGCGGCCTGCTCGGGCTGGCGCTGGTGGTCCTGGGCAGCAGGATCGGTGCCTGGCAGGGCCTGATCGTGCCGGCCATGATGTTCGCCGGTACGGCCGTCTACCGTGCCGAGCAGGGGACGATCCGATGGCCCGCCGCCATCGCCGCCGTGCTGACGGTGCTGGCCTGCGGGGCCCTCGCCAAGGACGATCCCGGTTGGGCACCCGCGCTTTTGCTGGCCGCCGCCTTCTTCGGCGGCGCGTTCGCGCTGCGGCACAGGTCGTTCCCCCGGTGGCTCGCCCACCTCGGGGTGATCAGCTTCTCCCTCTACCTGCTCCACCCGCTCCTGCTGCGGGTGAGCCCGAACCTTCCGCTCTTCTTCCTCGCTCTGCTGCCGCTCTGCTACCTGACCCACCGGCTGATCGAGGCCCCGGCCCAGCGCCTCGGCAGGCGGCTGGGCCGGGGCTGAACCGCTTGGTCCGCGGAGAGACCGGAACAGCCGGAGCCGCACCGGGTCACGGAGCGGCGTACTGTCCGGCGTAGGCGGCGGACGGCTCGGTCGGGGTGATCACGTCGATGAGCACGCCGTCGGGCGCGGCCACGATGAAGTGCCGCTGCCCGAACTCCTCGGTACGCAGTGTCAGCTCGACCGGGAGTCCCGCCCGTCGTACCAGCCTGTCGTGCTCGGCGTCGACGTCGGCCACCTCGAAGTTGAGGATCAGCCCTCGCACCGCCGAGCGGTACTTCTCCGGCACGGTCGGATGGTCGTGGTCGACGAGCGCCAGCTCGTAGTACGGCGGCTCCGGCCGTCGCAGGCTCACGTACCAGTCCGCCTCGAACACCGTCTCGAAGCCGAAGAACCGCTGGTAGAAGTCACGGGACTCGGTGATCCGATCGGTGCAGACGACCGGGTAGAAGCTGGTGAGGGACTTGCTGAGGGAATTGGTGAGGGACACGGCCCCCTCCTTTCGACATATTCACATACCGTCGGTATGTGAGGTTAACATACCATCGGTATGCCAATGATGGAGGCCGCGATGGATCGGGTACGGCAACGACTGGAGACCAGGCGCACGCTGGTGACGGAGGCCAGGACGCTGTTCGCGCGGCACGGGTACGCCGCGGTGAGCCTGGCGCAGATCGTCAGGGCGGCGGCCGTGACCAAGGGCGCGCTCTACCACCACTTCGACAGCAAGGCCGCCCTCTTCCACGCGGTCGTCGGGCAGGTGCAGCGGGAGGTGGGCGAGCGGGTCTCGGCGGCGGCGGACGCGCACGACGACCCGTGGGAGCAACTGGTCGCGGGATGCCGGGCCTTCCTCGCGGTGAGCCGCGACCCCGACATACAGCGGATCATGCTCGTCGACGGCCCCGCGGTGCTCGGCTGGAACGAGTGGCGGGCCATGGACGAGGCGTCCTCGGCGCGGCACCTCAGCGAGGCGCTCGTCACGCTGATCGAGGCGGGGGTCATCGCCCGCCGGCCCGTGGAGCCGTTGGCCCGGCTGCTGTCCGGCGCGATGAACGAGGCGGCCCTGTGGCTGGCCCGCTCGACGGATCCCGGCGACCTCCCGGCCGTCACCGAGGAGCTGTCGCGCCTGCTGGAATCCCTGCGAGACCGCCGGTAGGCGGTCAGGGCACGCTCACCTCCGGGTCCGGACGGGACCGCCCGGCACTGGCTAGGATCGGTTCACCCGAGTCTGTTCTGATGGAGGACGGTGACCGAGCCCACGCATCCGGACGGCCGTCCGCACGCCTCCCTCGCGGCGGCCGCGGTGGCGCTTTCCCGCCTGGGCCGGGTCCGTGACCTGCCGGTCATCCTCATGCTGGCCTGGGTGGGCTGGCTGGCCATCCCGTGGCCGTCCAGCGGTCTCGTCCAGGCCCGCAGCGCGGCCAGTCAGCCACTGGACGCGGGTGTCGCGGCCAGGTTCTCCGGCGCGGGTGTCCCGGCGGGCCAGGCCCTCGACACGGAGACTTCGCGCGACCGGGTCACGGGCACGGATGTCCCGGCGAGCTGGGGTCTGACCGCGGCGCCGGTCCGTCCGGCGCTGCTGGTGAAAACGGTCACCGAGCCGGTCGGCGAGACGGCGCGGGCGTCGACGAGCGCACGGGAGCTGATCGCCGCGGAGCGGGCGCGCATCGCGGGCGAGGTGCACGACGCCGCCGGGCACGGCCTCGCGACCATCGCCATGCAGGCCGGGGTCGCCCTGCTCATGCTCGACGAGCGGCCAGACCAGGTTCGCGAGTCGCTGGAGGCGATCCGCTTGACCAGCGTGCGGGCGCTCAACCAGCTCCGCTCCGCGCTCGACCTCATCGACCCGGTGGCCGCCGACCACGACCTGCTCCGGCTGATCGACGGAGTGCGCGCGGCGGGGCTGCCCGTCGACGTCGAACCGGCCGAGCCGAGCGTTCCCTCGCACCTCGAAGGCACGGTCTATCGCGTCGTGCGAGAGTCGTTGACCAACGTCCTGCGCCACGCCGGCCCGACCAGAGCCCTGGTCCGGGTCTCCGGCGACCCGGGCCGGTTCGTTCTGGAGGTCGCGGACAGGGGGAGCGGCCGTGCCGGAACGGACGAGGGCCGAGGGCTGGCCGGGATGCGGGTCCGGGTGACGGAGGCCGGCGGCGCCTTCAGCGCGGGCCCTCGCGAGGGCGGCGGGTTCCAGGTCGTGGCCTGCTTTCCCCGCGCACCGCACGAGGCTCCCCCCGGGCACGACGTGAAGCCTTCCCCGGACATCGCGTGAGGCCGGAGAGCTCCACGACCGACGCCCCGCGGTGGCTGACGTCGCAGGACACCGCGTGACTTCTCCGGCGGGCACGATCCGTGTGGCGCTCGCCGATGATCAGGCCGTCGTGCGCATGGGGCTCAGGGCGCTCATCGACAGGGAGCCCGACCTGGAGTTCGCCGGTGAGGCCGCGGACGGCGCCGCGGCTCTCCGGCTGCTCGGTGACACCCGTCCCGACGTCCTCCTCCTCGACATCCGGATGCCCGGCATGGACGGCATCGACACGCTGCGTGCCATCGCCGCCGATCCCGCGCTCAACGCCACCCGGGTGGTCGTCGTCACCACCTTCGAGGTCGACCGGTACATCTTTGCCGCCCTCCAGGCCGGGGCCAGCGGATTCGTTCTCAAGGACAGCGCTCCCGAGGAGCTCACCCACGCGATCAGGGTCGTCGCCTCGGGCGAGGCCCTGCTCTCCCCGTCCGTCACCAGGAAGGTGATCGGGCTGTTCGGCCGGCACGACATCACCCCGGTCGAGGGCCTCGACACCCTCACTCCCCGGGAGCGGGAGATGGTCGCCTGGGTCGCCACCGGCCGATCGAACGACGAGATCGCCGCGGAGCTGGTCATCAGCCCCGAGACGGTTCGCACCCATGTCAGCCGCGCCATGGTCAAGTTGCACGCCCGCGACCGTGCCCAGCTGGTCGTCTTCGCGGTCAGATCCGGGTTGACGATCCCCTGAGAAAGCCCCGGTAGTCGCGCTGCTCCAGCTGCGCCTCGATCTGCTTCACCGTGTCCAGGCCCACCCCGACCATGATGAGGACCGTGGTTCCGCCGAACGGGAAGTTCTGCTGGGTCGCCGGATCGCGCAGCAGCATGAACGCGATGATCGGGATCAGCGACAGCGTGCCGAGATAGGCCGCTCCCGGGGCCGTCAGCCGCGAGAGCACGAACCGCAGGTACTCCGCGGTGGGGCGTCCGGGCCGGATGCCGGGCACGAACCCGCCGAACCGCTTCATGTTGTCGGCCACCTCCGCGGGATCGAAGGTGATCGACACGTAGAAGTAGGTGAAGGCCACGATCAGCACCAGGTACGTCGTCACATAGACCGGGTGGTCGCCCGAGACGAGATAGCGCGCGATCCACGCCGCGACCGGTCCCGTGCCGCCCATCAGCTGCATCGCCAGCTGCGGCAGGAAGAGCAGGGACGAGGTGAAGATGACGGGGACGATCCCGGCCTGGTTGACCTTCAGCGGAAGGTAGGTCGAGGTTCCGCCGTACATCCTGCGCCCGACCAGCCGCTTGGCGTACTGCACCGGGATCCGTCGCTGCGCCTGCTCCATGAAGACCACCGCCGCCACCAGGAAGACGCCCGCGACCAGCATCGTCGCCAGGGCGAACGGGCTGAGCAGGAAGATGTTCGACATGTAGGAGGGGAACACGGCGATGACCTGCGTGAAGATCAGGATGGACATGCCGTTCCCGATCCCCCGGTCGGTGATCAGCTCGCCCAGCCACATGATCACGCACGTCCCGGCCACCAGGGTGACCACGATCACCGCGATCGTCATCGGGCTCCGGTCGTGCAGTATCTGCCGGTCACAGCCGGGAAAGATCCGGCCCGCGCGAGCCAGCGACACGACGGTGGTGGCGTTGAGCACGGCCAGCGCCACCGTCAGATACCTCGTGTACTGGGTGATCCTCGCCTGCCCCTGACGCCCCTCCTTCCTGAGCGCCTCCAGACGCGGGACCATCACGGTGAGTAACTGGATCACGATGCCGGCGGTGACGTACGGCATGATCCCGAGGGCGAACACCGACAGTTTCAGCATCGCCCCGCCGCTGAACAGCTGCAACATGTCGATGAGCCCGCCGCGGGTCGTGTTCAGGCACTCCCGCACCGCGACCACGTTCACGCCGGGCGCGGGCAGGATCTGCCCGAACCGGAACAGCGTGATCATCGCCAGAGTGAAGAGCATCTTCTTCCGGAGGTCGGGCACGCGGAAGGCACGAATGAGCATGGTCGGCATGTGCAGAGTCTGGGCGCGCGGCCGCGCCGGGACATCCGCTCACCCGAGGCTTCACCGTACGCAGATCCGCGTACCCCCTCATCGGCGACTGGACGATCCCGGGCCGACCACGACCAGGAGCACCGCCCGCGCCGGCCTGGTACGCGCGAGAGATGCCCCGCTCCCCGCCGGCCGGAGAGCGGGGCGTCGACGGTGGTGTCAGCCGGTCGCCTGGGCGACGCCCTCGGGCGCGCCGTGCCGGATCATCGCCACCACCGCCTCGTGGATCCCCTCGCCACTGCCCGCCGAGACGGGGAGCGGGCTGCCCGTGGCGACGTACCACTCCTCCGCGCCGGTGTACTGCACGCGGACGGCGGCCTGGCCGCCGGCGATCTCGGTGACCACGGTGAGGTCTCCGGTGACGGTTCCCACCTCGTCGGTCATCACCCCACCGGGACCGGCGGTCACCTCGGACCGGTACCGCTCGTTCATTCCGCGTCGCAGGTGTCGAGCATGCTCTTCAGGGCCGCCCGCTCGGCGTCGGTCACGGTGAGGCCGTAGTCGAACTTCACGTCGGTCCAGGCGCGCGCGTAGGTGCACCAGTAACTCACCAGCGGCGGGCGCCACTGGTCGGGGCTCTGGTCGCCCTTGCTCCTGTTCGACGCGGCGGAAACGCCGATGAGCTGGGAGTTCTTCAGGTCGTTCGCGAACTCGCCCCGCTTCTCCGTGGTCCAGCCGTCGGCGCCGGAGCGCCACGCGTTGGCCAGGGGGACCATGTGGTCGATGTCGACCTGGCTCGCGGAGGCGATCATCCTCCCGTCGTAGGCCGACCTCCAGGTGCCGGAGATGGCCCGGCACCGGCCGTCCTGGAAGACGAGCGAGCCTTCCCTGGCGAGGACCTTCTCGCGCGTGTTGCAGGCGCCGCCCTGCGCGGACCAGTGCGGGAACTTGGCGCGGGAGTAGCCGGTCATCGGGCGCGGTTCCGCCGTCTTCAACTGGTCGAGTTCGGTTCGGGCGACGGTGACGGACGGCGGCTCGGGAAGAGCGGCCGGTACCGTCGCGGCGATGGCGGGCAGGGACAGGACGAGGGCGGACGCCGCGGCGCCCGTCAGCATGAGGATCTTCACGCGCCAGCACCGTAATGATCGATACCGTCGCCCGGCCGATCCAGCGCGCCCTCATGGAGATCCCTGCCGGAGCGATGACGTGATCATGACTCGGGTGGCGCCGGCATCGGGAGCCGTTCGATCCCGGACCGCCGCGGTGCGGGTCCCTCGGCCGTCATGGCAGGGCGGGAATGCGTAATAGTGCACTCTCGGGGATGAGTGTGGATTCGTACGCAGAAGGGTTCTTCGTAGCTTTCTAACGTCTGTGGTGTCCGAACGACAAGTTTCCACACCGCACTCACGGGAGCATGAACATGAGCACGAAGCGCGCACTTCTCGCCGGAGCGGCCCTGGCCGGTTCACTGCTGGCCGGTGTGGCCGTGGCCCCGGCGGCGACGGCCTCGACCGCCGGCACGACGACCACCGCGACCGCCCCGCAGCAGGCACAGACCTTCAGCAAGCACTTCTTCGGCCCCTACTACTCCGGCTTCGGCCAAGGCGAGGACTTCGGGCACCGGTCCTACTTCAAGGGCTACTGGACCAAGGAGGGCGGCCGCTACTGGTTCTACGGCGACCTGTTCGACCGTGACCGCGACCGCTCCTACAGCTACGTGTGGTTCAAGTGGCACGACCGGTTCGGTTCGCACACCAAGGTCTTCAAGACCCTCGGTCACGGTGACATCGACCGGTTCGGCGGGTTCAAGGGGAGCAGCGGCTTCGACGACTTCAAGGTCCGGGTGTGCGAGGGCACCGACAAGTTCGACGACTGCGGCCGTTGGGGCGACGCCTTCTGACCTGATGGGCGTCTCCACACGGGGGTGCAGGGTCATGCACGGGGGCCCGGTCGACGATCGATCGGGCCTCATCGGGCGCCGGCCCGTCACCGTGGTCGAAGTCGGTCGCGAAGCGGTCCCCACCCAGCGCGTCGCCGATCCTGTCGATATCCCGGAACGCCCGCCCTACCCGGCCTCGGCGACGACCGGGGTCCGGTGGCGGGTGCCGCCGGACCCGGTGCGCCCGCGAAGGCCGGACACCATGATGGCCGCTCCCGCGACGACCATCACGACCGGGACGAACAGGGCCGCGCGGAAGCCGTCGAGCCCCGCCAGGAGCGATCCGCCGGCCCCGGTGGCGGCGACGTTGACGGCGGTCGCCGCCGACAGGCCGAGTGCCGAGCCGAACTGGAACGAGGTGTACAGCAGGCCGCCGGCGACCCCCTGCTCCCTCTCGGGCACGCCGTCGGTCGCGGCGATGGTGAGCGGCCCGTACGCCAGGGCGAAGGCGAGACCGAGCAGGAGCATGGTCGGGAACATCGCCGCGTACGTCCAGTCGAGACCGACCGGCAGGAACAGGGCGTAGGCCACGGCGGCGAGGCACAGCCCGCCGAGGATCACCCGGACGTTGCCGAAGCGGTTCACCAGCCGGGGGGTGAGGGTGGGGGCCAGTACGGCGTCGATGCCGACGACCAGCAGGGCCAGGGCGGCCTGCAACGACGACCAGCCGCGCAGTTCCTGCAGGTAGAGGACGACGAGGAACTGGAATCCGAAGAACGAGCCGCCGAACAGCAGCGCGCCGAGGTTGGCGCGGACGAGCGGACCCGAGCGCAGGATGCCCAGGCGTATCAGCGGTGCGGCCGACCGCCGCTCGATCGCGGTGAAGGCGGCGAGCAGCACGAGCCCGGCGGCGAGCGCGGCGACCGTCCAGCCCCATCCCGAGCCGGGGTCCTCCAGCCGGACGACCGCGAACACCAGCGCGAACATCGCGCCGGTCACGGTGATCGCACCGGCCAGATCGAAGCCTCCGGTGGAGCGGGGCGGGCGGCTGTCGCCGGGGATGAGGGCAAGGGCGGCGAGGAGGATCGCGGAGGCCAGAATCACCGGCGCGAAGAACACCCATCGCCAGCTGACCGTGGCCAGCAGGCCGCCGACGACGAGGCCGAGGGAGAATCCGGCCGCGGCCGTACCCGCGTAGACCAGCAGGGCACGGTTGCGCCGCGGCCCCTCGGCGAAGTTCGTCGTGATGATGGAGAGGCCCGCGGGCGCCATGAACGCGGAGGCCACTCCCGTCACGAAACGGGCGACGACGAGGACCCAGCCCTCGGTCGCGAACCCGCCCAGGCCGGAGAAGACGACGAAGACGCCGAGCCACGCCAGGAACATCCGCCGCCGGCCGAGCAGGTCGGCGGCTCGGCCGCCCAGCAACATGAAGCCGCCGTAGCCGAGTATGTAGGAGCTCATCACCCAGCTCAGCGATCCGGTGGTCAGGCCCAGATCGGCGCGGATCGACGGCAGAGCCACGTTCAGCATCGCCACGTCGATCCCCTCCAGGAAGATCGCGCCGCACAGCACGAGCAGCATGCCCCGGGCGCGCCCGCCGATGTGATCCGTACGGTCGGCGCCGCCGGGCGGTGGGGACAGTGGTGTGGACACGAGACGGCTCCTTGGGGGAAGGGAGGGATCGTGATTGGTTCCCTCTTGTAAGTAGTCGCATCATGGGGCACTATCAACGACCATGGAAGAAGGCACTTCGAAGTCACCGAGTCACTGCGCGGACACCGGTTCCCACGTCGACGCCCGGCAGTGGGACACCAGGGAGGACTGCGAGGTCCGCCAGATCCTCGACCGTGTCGCGGACAAGTGGTCGCTGCTCGTCATCGCGCTCCTCGACCGGCGCACCCTCCGGTTCACCGAGCTGAGCCGGGAGATCGACGGCGTCAGCCAGCGGATGCTCACCGTCACCCTGCGCCATCTGGAGCGGGACGGCCTGGTGCGCCGCACTGTGCACCCCGTCGTGCCGCCCCGGGTCGACTACGATCTCACGTCGCTCGGCGTGACCCTGCACGACACCATCCAGTCGCTCGTCACCTGGACGGAGCGGCACCAGAACGAGATCGCCGCCGCACGCGCGGACTACGACGCCCGCGCGGAGGCCGAGCCGGCCGTGGCGGGACGCGATGGCGCGCGGGGGGCGATGCGACGTGACAGCGCGACGAAACGCGACAACGTGACGGTCAACCGTAACGAAACATGGGTGGCGGCAGCACCGCGTAACGAAAGTCGTGCCGGGGTGGGCCCGTCGGGATGCGAGGTGTGCGGCGCTCCGATCCACGTCGCGCGCACGGGCAGGCCCGCCAGGTTCTGCGGCGCGGCATGCCGCCAGAAGGCACACCGCCGCCGCTCCGGCGTCCACTAGAGGGCCGCACCGCCGCGCCCGCCCACGTGGTCCGTGTGCACATCGACATCGGTGCCCTGGACGGGCGCGGTGGCCGGCACGGCGATCCGCAAGCGCCGCACAACCGGGTCCGGCACGCTCGGCCTTCCAGGAGAGGCGGAGGAGAACGGGTGCGGGTTTCGGGGCGCGCTGCCATGTGCCTGCCGGCGGCATCCCCGTGCGAGCCGGTGGTCGCGGGAGTCAGCCTCGTCGTCAGAGGAGAGCCGGAGAGGGAGGAGGGGAAGGATCGGTCAGGGCCGCCCCCTTGGCAGACCTCCGGCCTCCTGGAACCGCCGGGTGAGACAGGGGCACGGCAATTCTCGTGGCAGGAGCAGAGGGCCCGGGGGTGGTGCGGCTCGCGACTCAGGCATGCCCCCGGTCGGCCACCTCCCCGAGGGGGACGTTGCGCAGGCTGAGCAGCATGAGCAGGGCGCAGCTTCCGACGAGGGCGATGTCGGCGACGTTGCCGACGAACAGGCCGCCGTAGTCGATGAAGTCGACGACATGCCCCCGGCCGAACCCGGGGGAACGCAGGAGGCGATCAAGCAGGTGGGACGTGGCGCCGCCCAGAAGCCCGCCCAGCGCGACGGTCCAGGCGGCCGAGCGCAGCCGCAGCCCCGTGTACAGGATGCCGATGACCGCGATGGCCGCCGCCAGCGCGAACACCCACGTCGTGCCCGCCCCGATCGAGAACGCGGCACCGGGGTTGTACAGCAGCCGCAGCTGGATCAGCTGTGGGATCACCGGGATACGCTCGCCGTCCGAGAGCGCCGAGATCGCCCAGGTCTTCGAAGTCTGGTCCGCGACAAGGACCACTGCGGCCAGCGCGAGCATCCACCCGTACAGCCGTAGCCTTCCCCTCGCCGCCTGCGTACCCCGTCCGACCGCCACCTTTACCCCACAATCTGTAGTTCTCTCGCATCGAATCCAGAGAGCGGCCCTGCCCCTGAGCGTCGTGGGCGGGAAGGGTCGTGCTTGAGGAGCGATGTCGGTGTCGCGTGCGGGGCGGAGCAGCGTCTCGTCGGTGAGGTTACCGGTCGATGTGCTCTCGGGCACAGGCGTTGAAGGGGACACAGGGTGGCCCGGACCGTGGCGCCGCCTGGAACCTGCTCCGGCACCCGTTCGACGGCGGCTCCCAGCGGTGAGCAAAGGCATGGCCAAGCGGTACGTGTCGTGGCTCTGTGCCGGGGGCGCGGAGTGTCTGCTGTGCAGCAGCAGTACACCGCTACCTGGAGGGTCGGAGATGAGGAAGTTGCTTCATGCCGGCGTGCTCGCGCTGGGGGTGTTCGCGGCCGGGTGCGGCGCCGGGGACGGGAGCGCGACCGAGCCGATGGTCGCGAACCAGGTCAACGCGTCGCCCACATCGCCGGGGACCCCTGCACCGTCTTCGCCCTCGGCCCCGTCGGGGACCAGGGCCGAGGTCCGGCTGGGAGATACGAAGATCGGAAAGGTACTGGTCGGCGAGGGGGGCCGCACGCTCTACCTCTTCGAGAAGGACAAGGGCGGGAAGTCGTCGTGTTCCGGCCCCTGCGCGCAGGCGTGGCCGCCGTACCTCACGGATGGAAAGCCCAGAGCGGGCAAGGGCGTCAAGGAGCAGCTGCTCGGCACCACCAAGCGGGATGACGGCACTACCCAGGTGACCTACAACCACTACCCGCTCTACTACTTCATCAATGACACCAAGGCCGGCGAGACGACCGGGCAGGACCTCAACAGTTTCGGCGCCGACTGGTACGCGGTCGGCGCGGACGGG
The DNA here is from genome assembly GCF_040607515.1 of Streptosporangium sp. NPDC005286. Lineage (NCBI taxonomy): Bacteria > Bacillati > Actinomycetota > Actinomycetes > Streptosporangiales > Streptosporangiaceae > Streptosporangium > Streptosporangium sp. NPDC005286. The sequence continues at coordinate 90,529 of NZ_JBEXGU010000002.1, forward strand.
AAGAAGGTGCACAGCTGAGCGCGTCTCGCCCGGATCGGCGATGGGCTGCTCACACGTCATGACGGGAGGAAGTGGGTCCGCCGTCGCACCAAGGGTTGTTTGTCCAGTGCATGAGATATGTGCTGGACAAACCGGAAACCGCTAAACAGGTGAGTAAAGCCGTCGACGAGACGGCTCGCTGACCGAAGGGACGCCATGTGACATCCTCCCCGGTGTCGAGGCCGGAGATGTAGCCCTGCTCGCATCCGCGTACCTCCACGACCGCGCCCGCCACGAGCGCCGCGAAAGCGGCTGGATGACGTGAGGCGCGCCCGAGCACCGGGACCCGTCTCCGCCCACATCGGTCCGCAGGCCGAAGTCGGTTCTGGCGGTGCCCGGCCGCCGGCCCTCCGCCGGGGAACGGAGGAGCCGGCGCTTCGCCACCGGATCGCATGAGAACGATTCCGAAACGGCGGCACGAGAACCCCCGCACCGTTTTCTCAAGGGGCCGGTGCGGGGGTGAGGTGCCCATCGGCGACGTCGTTTTCGACGGGCGCCGATTTCGTCATGTCCACAAGGGATTCTTGCCATCCACTGGACCGGTACGGCCAGGCATGGTTGCATCTCGCTTGTCCAGAATCGATCTTCGGGAGAAGACGAGCGACGATCGCGTGTCGGCGGGGGCTGAATGGGGCGACCGGAAAGGGCTCTCGATCCCGACGCGAGTCCGCTACAGCGGTTCGCGTCAGAGTTGCGGCAGCTGCGGACCGAGGCCGGGCGGCCGAGTTACCGGGAGCTGTCCCGGCGTGCGCACTACTCGGTGACCGCGCTGTCGGAGGCGGCCGGTGGAGAGATCTTTCCCACGCTCGCGGTCACCCTGGCCTACGTCGAGGCGTGTGGCGGCGATCCCGAGGGCTGGGAGAAGCGGTGGCGGACGCTGGCCGCGGAGTTCGCCTCGGCCGACGCGGCGGAGCGGGCCAGAAAGGACGAGGACGCCCCCTACCTGGGACTGGTGACCTTCGATCCCGGTGACGCCGACCGGTTCTTCGGGCGTCGGGAGCTGGTCGGTGAGTTGCGCGCGCGGCTGGAGGACACCTCCCTGCTGGCGGTCTTCGGCCCGTCGGGGAGCGGCAAGTCCTCGCTGCTGCGGGCGGGCCTGCTACCGGCGCTGTGGGACGGGGCACTGTGGGGGAGTAAGGCGTGGCCGACGCTGCTGCTGACCCCGGGCGAGCATCCGCTGGAGGAGCTCGCGATCGCCATGGCGAACGAGGTGGGGGCCAGCGCCTCGGTGCTCCACGCGGGGCTGCTGGCCGAGCACGGGAGCGCCCGCCTCGACATCGGCCAGCTGCTTGAGGGACGGCCGAAATCGGCGCGCGCCGTGATAGTGGTCGACCAGTTCGAGGAGGTCTTCACGCTCTGCCGCGACGAGAGGGAGCGGGTGGCCTTTCTCGACTGGCTGCTCACCGCGGCGGACGGTACCGACGACCGGGCGCGGGTGGTGCTGGGGGTCCGCGCGGACTTCTACGCCCGGTGCGCGGAGTACCCGCCGCTGGTGGCCGCGCTGCGCGACCGGCAGCTGCTGATCGGGCCCATGGACGAGGAGGATCTGCGGCAGGTGGTCACGGGACCGGCGGTCCGCGCCGGGCTCAAGGTCGACCGGGCGCTGGTCGAGGCCATCCTCGGCGACTGCCGCCGGGAGCCGGGGGCGTTGCCGCTGCTCTCGCACGCGCTGCTGGAGACGTGGAAGCGGCGCAGGGGCGACGCGATGACACTGGCCGGGTACCGCGCCGCCGGCGGCATCCAGGGGGCGATCGCGCAGAGCGCCGAGCGGGTCTACGACGGGTCCGGCGACCGGGAGCGCCATCTGGTCAAGAACGTGTTCCTGCGCCTGACCGCGCTGGGCGAGGGCACCGAGGACACCCGCCGTCGCGTCGCTCCCGACGAGCTGCTGTCCGGACCGAACGGCACGGCGGTGGCGACCGTGCTGACCAGGCTCACCGAGGCCAGGCTGCTCACCGTCGACGAGGACAGCGTCCAGGTGGCGCACGAGGCGGTCATCCGCTCGTGGCCCAGGCTGCGGGGCTGGCTCGCCGAGGATCGGGAGCTGGTACGCCTGCACCGGCGCCTCACCGAGGCCGCGGCGGAGTGGGAGCAGCACGGGCGTGAGGACGAGCTGCTCTACCGGGGGATACGCCTGACCGCCTGGGACGGTCGCGAGCTCGACCGGCTCAACGACTCCGAGCGTGCCTTCCTGGAGGCCGCGCGGGCGCGCGAGGCCCGCGAGCGCGCGGCGGGCAGCAGGCGGGCCCGCCGGGTGCTGATCAGCGTGACGGCGGTCGGCATGGTGGTCTGCGCGCTGGCGGTGATGGCCCTCGTCCAGGCGGATCGGGCCAGGTACGAGCAGAATCTCGCCCACTCCCGCCAGCTCGCCGCCGACGCCCGAGGCCAGCTCCAGCTCGATCCCCAGCTCAGCCTGCTGCTGGCCCGGCGGGCGTACGAGGTCAGCCCCACCGTCGAGGCCGCCGCGGTCCTGCGACAGGCGGTCGTCGACTCCCGGGTGCGTCTGATCCTGCCCGTCGACGGGGGCAAGGTCTGCGGCGTCGCCTTCTCCCCGGACGGGCGCCTGCTGGCCGCGAGCAGCGGTGACGGGACCGTACGGGTGTGGCGGACGACCGGGCAGGGCCTGCCGGCGGGGGACCCGGTCGTGTTGCGGGGGCACGAAGGCCAGGCGTGGAGCCCGGTGTTCAGCCCCGACGGGCGCTACCTGGCCACCGCCGGCGTCGACGGCACCGTACGGGTGTGGGATCTGACCGGCGGTGACCGGCCCGCGGTTCTCCCGGGGCACACGGGAGAGGTCTGGAACGTGTCCTTCGGCCCGGACGGGCGGCGCCTGGCCAGTAGCGGAGACGACGGCACGGTACGGGTGTGGAAGGCGGGCGGCGGCGGGTGGGCCGGCGCGTCCTCGGTCGTGCTCCGCGGGCACGAGGGGCGGGCCCTGGGGGTGGCGTTCAGCCCGGACGGCCGGCGCCTGGCCACCGGGGGCGGCGACGGTACGGTGCGGCTCTGGGATCCGGAGGGCAAGAAACGGCCCACCGTGCTTCGCGGGCACGAGAACTCGGTGGAGAACGTGGCGTTCAGCCCGGACGGTCGGCGCCTGGTGAGCGCGAGCACCGACGGCACCGCGCGGCTGTGGGACATACCGGGCGACGGCTCCTCCATGGTGCTACGCGGGCACGACGGCACCGTGGAGGGGGTGGCGTTCAGCCGCGACGGGCGCAGGATCGCCAGCGTGGGCAACGACGGCACGGTCAACGTCTGGAGCGCGGGCGACACCATCGCCCCGCTGCTGCTGAGCGGTCACCGAGGAACCGTGTGGAGCGCCGACTTCAGCCCCGACGGCCGGATGCTGGCCAGCGCGAGCGATGACGGCACCGTACGGCTCTGGGACGTGACGGCGGTGGGCGACGTCGCCATCATGCGCGGTCACACCGGAGAGGTATGGGACGCGGCGTTCAGCCCGGACGGGCGGCGGGTGGCCGACGCCGGCAGTGACGGGACGGTCCGCATCGAGGATGTCACCGGCAAGGGCGGCACGGTGGTACTGAGTCCCGGTGGCGGGGAGATGCTCGGCGTGTCCTTCAGCCCGGACGGGCGGCGGGTGGCGAGCGCCACGCGGGACGGTGTGGTCCGGGTCTGGGACGCCTCCGGGCGCGGTGAGCCGGTCGCGCTCCGCGGCCACCTCGAGACGGTGTGGAACGCCGCGTTCAGCCCGGATGGGCGGCGGCTGGTCAGCGGGGGCAGTGACGGCACGGTCCGGGTCTGGGACGTCTCGGGACATGGTGAGCCGCTCGTGCTCCGCGGCCATCGGGGGTTGGTCAGGTATGTCGCCTTCAGCCCGGACGGGCGGCGGGTCGCGAGCGCGGGTGAGGACGGCACGGTCCGGGTCTGGGACGTCTCGGGACATGGTGAGCCGGTGGTGCTCCGCGGCCACCAGGGGATGGTGTGGAATGTGTCCTTCGGCCCCGGCGGGCGGCGGCTGGCCAGTGGCGGCAGCGACGGTACCGTCCGGGTCTGGGACGTCTCAGGACGCGGTGAGCCGGTGGTGCTCCGCGGCCACCGGGGGCTGGTGTGGAGCGTGTCCTTCAGCCCCGACGGGCAGTGGGTGGCCAGCAGCGGCAACGACAACACGGTCAGGATCCAGGCGGCCGGGGGCGAGGGCGAGCCGGTGGTCTTCCACGGTTACGGCGCCTCCGTCGAGAGCGTGGAGTTCGCCCACGACAGCCGTAACCTCGTCACCGCGCACGGCGACTCCACGGTGCGGGTCTGGCGGTGCGACGTGTGCGGCCCGATGGAGGAGGTGCTCCGGCTCGCCGGTGACCGCACCATCCGCGAGCTGACCCCGGACGAACGCAAGGCGTACCTGCAGACCTCCCGCTGACCGGGGCTCGCGGCCGGTGCGTCAGGTGGACTCCCGGATGACCAGCTCGGTGGGCAGGATCGTCGACGAGGCGGGGCCGCCGTCGATCTGGCGCAGGAGCAGGCGCACCGCCGCCCGTGCCTGGTCCGTCCTGGGCGTGCGTACCGTGGTGAGCGCGGGCACGGTGTAGGAGGCGGCCCCGATGTCGTCGAACCCCACGATCGCGACGTCGTCGGGCACCCGTCGCCCCGACTCGCTCAGCACCCGCAGGGCGCCGATCGCCATCAGGTCGCCGGCCACGAAGACCGCGTCGAGCGCCGGGTCGTCCCGCAGCAGCTGGCGCATCGCGTCCGCGCCCGAGGCGAGGGTGAGGTCGCCGACGGCGATGATCGACCGGTGCCCGGTGTCGCGCAGTGCCTCGCGGTACCCCCTGAGCCGGTCCTGCGCGGCGATCGTGTCCGGGGGACCGGCGATCGCGGCGATCCGCCGCCGTCCCCGGGCGAGCAGGTGCCTGACCGCCGAGGCGGCGCCGCCGGTGTTGTCGATGTCGGCGTACGAGGTGGGCGCCGACACCGCGGGCCTGCCGAGCGACACGACGGGGATGCCGGTACGGGCCAGCGCGGTGGGCAGCGGGTCGGAGCTCAGCGTCGAGTCGAGCACCACCCCGTCCAGGTGTCCCGAGGCGGCGTACCGCTCGACTCGGAGCCGGCCTTCGGCCGAGTCGGCGAGCATGAGGGTGACCCGCTTGCCCGCGTCCTCCAGCTCCCGGGTGGCCGAGCGGACGGTCGCGGAGAACAGCGGGTCGTCGGGGTACGCCCCGGCCGGGGAGCCGGAGACGACCAGCGCGATCGAGTCGGTGCGCCTGGTCACCAGGGAGCGGGCCGCCGAGTTGGGGACGTAGCCCAGCTCGTTGACCGCGTCCAGGACGATGGCGCGGAACTCGTCGCTGACCGTGCCCTCACCGTTGATCACCCGGGAGACCGTCGACCTCGACACGCCGGCGCGGGCGGCGACCGCCTCCAGCGTGGGACGCCTGACACGCTCGCGGTGCAGCCCGTTGTGCCGGATCACCTCGCGGTACCAGAGCGCGCTGTCCTTGGGCAGCCGCCGCTGCGTCTCGAAGTCGACGTGCACGATCCCGAAGCGCTTGTCGTATCCCTCGGCCCACTCGAAGTTGTCCAGCAGCGACCAGACCAGGAAGCCGCGCAGATCCGAACCGGCCTCGATGGCGGCGTGCGCGGCCCGCAGGTGGCCCTCGAAGAAGGCGGTCCTGTCGGTGTCGTGCACGCGGTCGCCCGTCACCACGTCGTCGAACGCGGCGCCGTTCTCGGTGACCAGCAGGCCGACCTCGGGGTAGTCGCGCGAGAGCCGGGTGAGCAGCTGGGTGAGCCCGGTCGGCACGATCGCCCAGCCCATCGCGGTCGTCGGGGCGTGGGCGCCGCTGAAGCGGATGTCCTCGCTCCCGGGATAGGCGGCGTTGGCCGGCTCACCCGGCTCCGACCGCACCACGCAGGGCGTGTAGTAGTTGATCCCGAGCAGGTCGAGGGGCTGGTTGATCGCTTCGAGATCGCCGTCGCGGATGTGGTCGAGTCCGCCCATCCGATCCATGATCGCGAGCGCCGGGGCAGGATAACTTCCGCGCAGGGCGGGGTCGAGGTACTGCCGGTTGATGAGGCAGTCGATCCGGTTCACCGCCTCGGCGTCCTCGGCGGACGGCACGAGGTCGGGGTCGTTCACCTGGTCGGGTGTGATCACCGGTGCGAGGTTCAGGGTGAGGGCGATCTCGCGGGCGCCCGACTCGCGCAGCACCCGGGCGCCCAGCCCGTGGGCGAGCAGGAGATGGTGGGAGGCGCGGAAGACCTCCGCCGCCGATGCGCGGCCCGGCGCGTGCGCGCCGATGCCGTATCCCAGCACCGCGGCCACCCATGGCTCGTTGACCGTCATCCACGTCCCGACGCGGTCGCCGAGCCGGTCGTGCACGATCTGCGTGTAGTCGGCGAAGCGGTAGGCCGTGTCACGGTTGGTCCACCCGCCGAGGTCCTCCAGCGCCTGGGGGAGATCCCAGTGGTAGAGCGTCACGTACGGCGCGATGTCGGCCGCCAGCAACTCGTCCACCAGCCGGTCGTAGAAGTCGAGCCCGGCGGCGTTGGCGGGTCCGGAGCCCGACGGCTGGATCCGGGGCCAGGCCACCGAGAACCGGTACGCCCCGAGACCCAGCTCCGCCATCATCCGGACGTCGCCGGCGTAGCGGTGGTAGTGGTCGCAGGCCACGTCGCCGGTGTGGCCGCCGGCGGTCCTGCCGGGCGTGTGGGAGAAGGTATCCCAGATCGACGGACCGCGCCCGTCGTCTCGCGCGGCGCCCTCGATCTGGTACGCGGCGGTGGCCGCCCCCCAGACGAAGCCGTCGGGAAAGGCCAGGGTCTCGCCCCGAGCCGAGATGGTCGTTGCGGTCATCCTTCGACAACTCCCCGTTGGTTCTCGCGATTGTCAGGACGCGGAACGTCCTGGCCGGTGGAAACACCTCACCGACATTCTGGGCACGGCCGAGGTCCGGCGTCGAGAGGACCGCCATTCCGAACTGGTGTGCCTCCCCCGGTCCCGTGTTCGTGATCGGTGACACGGTAACCGATACCGCCGGCAACGAGGCCGCTCCGGGACCGCGGGAGACCTCCCGGCGCACGCCCTCAGGCGCCGCGCGGGGTCAGCATGCGGTCGACCAACTGCTGGAGATGGGCGAGGAAGTCCTGCCGCGCCTGTGGGTCGGTGGAGGCGGAGCCGTGCCCATCGGTGTTGATCTCGCCGTGCATGAACCCGTACACGCTCCAGATCAGCGTCTGCACCGTCTGTTCCAGGTTCACCCGGTCGTCGATCAGACCGGCCTCCGCGGCGGGGCGCAACGCGTCGCAGACGAGGTGGATGACGGGGTCCTTGTAGGTCGCCTCAAGTTCGGGGATGTCGGCGGCGTCGCCGAGCCAGCGGTGTGCCCACAGTGAGGGGACCTGCGGGTTGGCGAGGAAGAACTCCAGAAAGCGCGTCGCGAGCCGGTACACGACGGCGCGGGCCTCCTCGGGGTCGGCGGCCGGGAGGGCGCTGAGCACATCTGTCACGATGCCGCGCTCCATCCGGCTGCCGTGGTCGACGACGGTCAGGTAGAGCTCACGTTTGTCGCCGAACCGCTGCTGCAGCCACGTCATGTCCTCCCCCGAGGCCTCCGCGATATCGTGCAGCGACGTGCCGTCGTAGCCGAACGCGGCGAAGAGCCGCGCCGCGATGTCGATGACCGCCTGGCTCTGCGGGTCGTCGGAGGGAAGCATGATTCCCATTCAAGTCCCGCACGAGGGCGGGGAGGGCCACGTACTGGTTTTGACCCGGTCAAACCTGTGTGCGCAATACTCCGCCGGTGAGGGGTGCGGGTCACGAGGGGAGGATACGCATCTCGCCCGCCGCGGTCAGGGTGGTGATCCGCCGCGGGGCGGCGGAGTCGCGCCGTACCTGGACGGTCGCGTTCCCGTCGTCGGCCCGCACGTCGTAACCGTCCTCGCCCGGCACCCTGACCTCCACGTCCCCGGCCGTCCGCACCACGGCCCTGACGTCGCCGGGCGGGCTCGCGAACCCCAGTTCGACGTCTCCGATACCGGTCTCGACATCGGCTCCGGTGGACATCAGACCGGTGCCGTGCACGTTCCCCACCTCCGTCCGTGCCCGCAGCGCGCCCCGCGTGCCGTCCACGACCACGTCGCCCGTGGCGGTCGAGAGGCGCAGGTCGCCCCAGACACCGTTGACCGACACGGTCCCGAAGCGGCTCTGCACCTCGACGTCGGTGGTCCCGGGCAGGCTCAGGGTGTAGTCGGCCCGGCAGTTCGGGCCGTCTGGACGGTCGCCGCCGGGGCAGCGGACGCCGATCGTGAGCGTCCGCCCGTCCCAGTCCTCGGTGACCACGGGCCGGTCCAGGGTCCACTGGAGCGTCCGCTCCAGGTCCAGCCGCCGCTCCGCGCCGCCGACGACCGAGACGTTGACGTAACCGGTGGTCTCCACGACGATCCCCGGCGAGGTGAGCGCGTGGGACCGCAGCGTGGTCTCGGAGACCCGGCGGGCCTGGGTGACCTCGCTCCACGCCGCGATGGAGGTGAGGGCCACGGTGAGCGCGGTGAGCGTACCGCCCACGACGATCCAGGCTTTTCTGGCGTTGCTCCGTATCGGCATGTTCTCAAACCTTCAGGAATCGCAGGACGGCGAGTACCCGGCGGTGGTCCTTGTCGGCGCCGGAGAGGTCGAGCTTGGTGAAGATGTTGTTGATGTGCTTTCCGACCGCGCTCTCCGAGACCACCAGGGCCTCGGCGATCCCGGTGTTGGACCGGCCCTCCGCGATCAGCGAGAGCACCTCGTACTCCCTGCGGGTCAGCCGGTCCAACGGGTCGCTGTGCCTGCGCAGCAGGAGCTGGGCGACCACCTCGGGGTCCAGCGCGGTGCCTCCGGCGGCGACCCGGCGCAGCGCGTCGAGGAACTCCTCGACGTCGGCCACCCGATCCTTGAGCAGGTAGCCGATCCCGCTGGTCGCGGTGGACAGCAGCTGGGTGGCGTAGCGCTCCTCGACGTACTGGGAGAGCACGAGGATCGCGAGCGTCGGCCGCTGGCGGCGGAGCACGAGTGCCGCGCGCAGGCCCTCGTCGGTGTGCGAGGGCGGCATCCGCACGTCGGTGACGACGAGGTCGGGAACGTGTTCGTCCACGGCGCGCAGCAGTCCCTCGGCGTCGGAGACGGCGGCCACGACCTCGATGCCCACCGAGCCGAGCAGGCGGATGAGCCCCTCTCGCAGCAGTACGGAGTCCTCGGCGAGCACTACGCGCACGGTAGCTCCACTCTGATCGTCGTCGGCCCGCCCGGCGGGCTGTCGACGTACAGGATGCCGTCCACGGAGCCGACCCGGCGGGCCAGGCCGCGCAGCCCCGTTCCCAGGTCGGGGTCCGCGCCGCCCTGGCCGTCGTCGTGGACGGCCAGGTGCAGCCGGTCGTCGCGGCGCTCCACCGTGACCTCGGCGCCGGACGCCCGCGCGTGCTTGGTGATGTTGGTCAGCGCCTCGGAGACGACGAAGAACGCCACCGCCTCGACCGTGGGAGAGACCCGCTCGGAGATGTCGACGTCCAGCCGCACGGAAAACGGGGCCCGCGCGGCGAGGCCGGACAGCGCCGCGTCCAGGCCCTGGTCGTTGAGCACGGCCGGGTGCAGCCCCCGGACGAAGTCGCGCAGTTCCTTCAGCGCCTGTTTGGCCTCCTCGTGCGCCTGCACGATCACCTCGCGGGCGGGCTCCGGCAGGTCGGTGAGGGTCGCACGGGCCATGCCCAGGTTCATCGCCAGCGACACCAGCCGCTGCTGGGTGCCGTCGTGCAGGTCCCGCTCGATGCGGCGGCGCTCGGCGTCAGCGGCGTCGACCACCCCGGCCCGGCTCTCCCGCAGTGTCTCGACCCGCAGCACCAGCTGGTCGCTGAGGCTGGGGCCGAGCAGGGCCTCGGCGGCGATCACGTCCAGCACGGCGAATCCGCGGGCCACCCACGGCCCGGAGACGAGCAGCGTCCCCGAGACGAGGATGAACACCGTGCTCTGCCAGGTCTCCCCCATCGCCCAGCTCCGCATCGCGAGCGCGGCGGTGACCAGGCCGCCCGCCCACGCCCCGACGACCGAGGCGGCGCCGACGCCGCTGATCAGCGGGGCCAGCAGGTGGTACGAGAGCCGGCGCCAGGTGCTCCGCGTCCTGGCCTCCTGGAGCAGCCGCCCGAAGGGGTTCCTGCTCAGCGGGCGGTGCGGGACCGGGGGGATGTCGACGTCGAGGAAGGCGGCGAACCGGGATCGCTGCACCCGGGTGAGCAGCCGGACGACCCAGAAGAACAGCAGCAGCGCGACCACCGGGACCACCACGGTCCACACGAACAGCACCGACGCCACGGTCAGGCCCACGATCACCGCCGCGCCCAGCAGGGCGATCGGCAGGCCCGTCACCAGGTGCGCGGTGCGGAGCCAGGTCTGTGCCGACCAGTGGGCGCTGATCCTCGACCAGGGGGTGGTCGCCTCGATGCCGCTCATGGGACCACCGTAGGGACTGCGGCGGCTCGGGCACATGGGCGAGGTATCCCGGAAAAAGGTGGGGTTTACCCCACCCTTGGACCGCCGGGGCGCCTTCCGGCGTGAGCCGGAGCCCGGGTCTGGAGCGGAAACGGCGTCGAGATCCCCGACGCCTCCGGGGCCTCACGGGTGTGGGAGCCCGGGGGCGGGTTCCCACACCCGTGGAGTCGTGTCGGAGCGGCCTGCGGGCGGCCCGGGGTCCCGGTCAGGCTGGGGAGGATTCCGGCTGGGCGGACCGGTCGTGAGGCAGGGCGGCGACGGCGACGACGATCAGCGTGGGCAGTGCCAGAGCCCACAGGAAGGCTGACCGGTAGCCGTCGGCGAGCGCCTGCGCGCCGGTCTCCCCACCGGTGACAGCGGCGGCCACCGCGCTCATCACCGCCAGGCCCAGTGGTGCGCCGAGCTGGAAGGAGGTGTTCAGCAGCCCGGACGCCAGCCCCTGGTCGCCCTCAGGCACCCCGGTGGTCGACACGATCATCGAGGGGGCGAACATCAATCCGGCGCCCAGTCCGCTGAGCAGCAGGCCGGGCAGGACCCCGGCCCACAGGGCGTCCGCCGGGGACAGGCCGAGCACGAGCAGCCCCAGCGCGGCGGCCGCGGCACCGCCCGCGAGCATCCGCCGCAGCCCGAACCGGGCGATCAGGGCTCCCGCCTTTCCAGAGACCGCGACGATGACCGCGGTGACGGGGGCGAAGGCCAGCCCGGTCTGCAGGGGGGACAGCCCGGCCACGTTCTGCAGGGAGAGCGTGGTGAAGTACTGCGTCACCAACACGATGGAGGCGGACAGGACGCAGATCAGGTTCCCGTATCTCACGTGGGGGTTGGCGAACATCGCCGGTTTCACCAGCGGCACGGCCACCCGGCGCTCGACGACCACGAATGCCCCGAGAGCGACGGCCGAGGCCACCGCCATCGACCAGACGGTCGCCGTCCCGCCCTGGGACGCGCGGGTCACCGCCGCGACCAGCAGGACCATGCCGCCGGTCAGGAGGACGGCTCCGGCCAGGTCGAGGCGGCGCTCCCCGCCGGGGCGATGATCGCGAACCAGTCGCAGCACCATCACGATCACAGCGACGCCGGCGGGGAGGTTGATCATGAAGATCGCCCGCCAGTGCACCAGGTCGGTCAGCAGGCCGCCGACCAGGGCGGCGCCGGTCGCCCCCGCGGAGGCCACCGCACCCCAGACGCCGAGCGCCCGGTTGCGCGCGTCGCCCTCGGCGAACGCCGTGGTGACCAGTGCCAGTGCCGTGGGTGACACCAGGGCGCCGCCCACACCCTGCAGGGCTCGTGCGGCGAACATGGTCGCCGGGCCGCTCGCCAGCCCGGCCAGGGCCGACGCCGCGGTGAAGACCACCAGCCCCGCGACGAGCACGCGCCGGTGTCCGAACAGGTCGCCGACTCGCCCTGCGGCGATCATGAATCCGCCGTACGCCAGGCCGTAGGCGGTGACGACCCACTGCAGGTCTGCCGGGGAGATGCCGAGGTCGGCGCCCATCGAGGGCAGGGCGACCGTCACCACCACCAGGTCCAGCACGAGCATGATCTGCGCGGTGCACAGCACGGTGAGCAGTAGTCCGGGCCGCTGGACGGGGCCGGGGTCAGTCACGGTCCCGGTCCCTGGAGAGGGGAGCCGCCTGCCCGTGCTCGACAGGGCTCTCCCCGGTGATCGTGTATCGCGGGCGGTTGTCCGGCAGGCCCCGGGACGGCACCGAACCCGCTGTGCTCTCGTGCATGACCCTACTCTCTCGTATATAAACGACTGTTCGTTTATAAACCTAGCCGGACCGGGTACTGTTAACAAACAGTCATTCACTAATGGGGTGGGGGCTCGGCGGGATCTCACGCGCCGTCCTGGGGCACTCGCCCGAGCTGTGGCCTCCGCATACCCGAGACCAGACAGAGAAGGAGATCCCGTGCAGGACCACCAGGGAGATGCCGTGCAGGCGGGCGGAGCCGTCGCGCTCGTCGCGGGCGGGACCCGTGGCGCCGGACGCGGCATCGCCGCCGAACTCGGCGCGGCGGGCATGACCGTGTACGTCACCGGACGCAGCACCAGACAGGGGCGCTCCGACCTGGACCGGCCGGAGACGATCGAGGACACCGCCGAACTGGTCTCGGCGCGCGGCGGGACCGGCATCGCCGTCCGCTGCGACCACTCCGACCCCGAGCAGGTACGCGCGCTCGTCGACCGGATCGGAAGCGAGCGGGGCAGGCTCGACCTGCTCGTCAACGACGTGTGGGGCGGTGACCCGCTCGCCGAGTGGGACAGGCCGCTCTGGGAGCACGACCTGGACAACGGGCTGCGCATGCTGCACCGGGCCGTGGACACCCACATCATCACCAGCCGTTTCGCGCTGCCGCTGATGATCGCCCGGCGGAGCGGCCTGGTCGTCGAGATCACCGACGGCACCGAGCGTGATGTCGACGAGGTACTGGGCGGTTATCGCGGTTCGTTCTTCTACGACCTTGCCAAGCACACGGTCATCCGGCTCGCCCGCAACCAGGCCGCCGAGCTGAAGCCGCACGGTGTGGCGGCGGTCGCGCTGACCCCCGGCTTCCTGCGCTCCGAGGCCATGCTGGACCACTTCGGCGTCACCGAGGAGAACTGGCGGGACGGCGCGCTGAAGGATCCGCACTTCGCCGCCTCGGAGACGCCCGCCTACATCGGCCGGGCGGTGGCCGCGCTCGCCGCCGACCCGGAGATCATGGCCAGGACCGGCGGCTCGTACAGCACGGGCGGGCTGGCGGCGGAGTACGGCTTCACGGACGTCGACGGTTCGCAGCCTGATTTCATCACCTACTACCGGGACTTCCTCGCCCGGACCTCCTGACATCGCGGGAGCCCGCCTGCGTTCCCCGTCCGGTGCGCCGTTCGCTCTGGGGGCAGGCGACGCCGCGCCGCCCGAACATAACCCCAATAGGGGTACCTATGGGTTATAAATAGAGGCGACCGAACATGGCCCGTCGAAGGGATCCCGTCCTTGAAGCGTGTGCTGCTGCTGGCGACCGGTGACACCATCGCCCACTCCTACGCCCCCGGTCGTCCGGGCGTCGCCTCCGGGGCCGAGCTCCTGGAGGCCCTCCCGCCCGGCGCGATCCCGGCGGACGTGGTGGCCGAGGACGTGATGGCGGAGCCCAGCTGGGACATGTCCCCCTCGACCATGCTGGAGCTGGCCCGCCGGGCGCGCTCGGCCATCCTGGAACGCGGATTCGACGGTGTCGTGATCACTCACGGCACCGACGCGCTGGAGGAGACCGCGTACCTGGTGGATCTGCTCGCGGGCCGGGCGGCCGAACAGGGCTCCATCGTGCTGACCGGTGCCGTCCGCTCCCTGGACGAGCTCTCCCCCGACGGCCCGCGCAACCTCGCCTCCTCGCTCGCGGCCGCGGCCGACGGCGCGCTGCGGGGAGCCGGGGCCGTCGTGTGCGTGAACGACGAGATCCACGCGGCCCGCTGGGTCACCAAGGTCGACGCCACCAGCGTCGCGGGGTTCTCGTCGGCGCCTTTCCCCGCGCTGGGCCGGGTGACCGGCGGCCGGGTCGAGACGCTGTCCGCCGCACCGCGCCGGCCGCCCGCCTTCGGTGGGGACCCGGCGTCGGACGTCGCGCTGATCAAGACCTATCCGGGGATCGACCCCGTGCTGCTCACCGCCGTGGTGGACGCCGGGGCGCAGGGCGTCGTGCTGGAGGGGACCGGCCTGGGCAACGTGCCGGTCGGGCTCTTCACGACGATCGCCGAGCTGACGGAGTGGGGGATCCCCGTGGTCGTCGCGTCGAGGTGCCGTACCGGTGCGGTCCCGCTTGACGAGATGCGCCTCGGTACGGGGCTCGCCGCCCGCGTCGGGGCGATCGGAGCCCGCGGCCTGGCGCCCTCGAAGGCCCGGTGCGCGCTGATGGTCGCCCTCGGGACCGGCGGGATCGACGCCGTACGCGACTGGTTCGGCAGGCTCTGACCCCCGCGAGGAAATTATGGACGGTTGAAAATCGTAAGAAAGGGAGTATCCCCGAATCGGGTGGGCAGGTCCGGGGAGTCCGTGATCCGGCGGAGGGCTGGGGAGGCCTCCGCCGGATCACCCCCCTCTCCCCCCACGCGGGTCGGTCGTTCCCCGGATGGATGTCCCGGCCACGCGAGATGATCAGACGGGGATCGAGACGCCGAGGCCGCCGCGGGTGTCGGCGCCGTAGCGCTCCTTCTCCCTGGCGATGTCGAGAGGCTTGATACCGCTGCGCCCGCTCAGCGTCTCTGAGGTGAGAAGATCGGCGGGGACCAGCCAGGAGACCTCGAACTCCAGCCCGTCGGGGTCCTTGGCGTACAGGGCCTTGGTGGTGGAGTGGTCGGAGGCGCCGACGAGGGCGTTGAGCTCGCTGAGCTTGACGGCGATCCGCTCCAGCTCCCGCAGCGTGTCGACCTCCCAGGCCAGGTGGTAGAGGCCGACGGTCGAGCGCCCGGCTCCCGAGGGACCCGCCTGCGCGCCGAGCTCGAAGAGGCCGAGGTCGTGGTCGTTGCTGGACCCCGAGGCCTGCAGGAAGGCGGCGCCCGGCATGCCCATGACCACCTTGAAGCCGAGCGCCTCCTGGTAGAAGGCGACGCTGCGCTCGACGTCGCGCACGAAGAGAACGGCGTGGTTGAGCCGCTGGACCGGCATGGTTCCTCCCAAAAACTTGAACTCTCAAGTAGATTACTCCCGCTTTGTTGAGAGTTCAAGTAAGCTTGCGCCGTGACGCGATGGCTGGACGATGACGAGCAGTGCACCTGGCGTGCGTTCATGGCCGCCTCGCAGCTCGTCCAGGAGGAGCTGGACCGGCAGCTGCAGCGCGACTCCGGCATGCCGCACGCCTACTACGCCATGCTGGTGAAACTCTCCGAGGCACCCGGCCGGATGATGCGGATGAGCGAGCTGGCGACGGAGCTCAACTCCTCGCAGAGCCGCCTGTCGCACGCGATGAAGCGACTGGAGGAGCGCGGCTGGGCGCGGCGCGAGCCGTGCGCCGCCGACAAGCGGGTGAGCTGGGCGATCCTCACCGACGCGGGACTCGCGGTCCTCGCCGCCGCCGCCCCCGGCCACGTCGAGGCCGTACGCCAGACCCTCTTCGACCGCCTGACCCCTGACCAACTCCGCCACCTGCGGGAAATCTGTACCGCCCTCCTCCCCACCTCGAACCCTTCATGACCGAACTCCGCGGGGACGCGCCCACGCTCCTCCGGAGGCCGCCGGCGGGTACGCCAGGCGAATTCGACTGGCCGGACTGAGCGCCACACCGTGGCGCCGTGCGAGCGAGAAGGCGCGCGGCCCTGGCACGGGGCGGATCCCGGCCACATGTCAGATGGATAGCCCTTGCTATAGTCAATGAGCCTGACTACATTGCTGGCCATGGATCACGCCCTGCTGCGCGAGCGCCTCGCCGCCCTGGTCTCCGTTGAGTCGCCCTCGGGACACACCGAGGGTCTCGAGCAGTGTCACGCCCTGATGCGGGCCTGGGGGGAGCCGGTCCTCGGCAGGCGGGCGGAGGTCGTCGGCGACGGCGGCACGCCGCACCTGCTCTGGCGGGCGCCCGGCGAGGGCGGCGTGCTGCTGCTGGGTCACGTCGACACGGTGTGGCCGCTGGGGACGACCGCCCACCGCCCGTTCCGCGTCGAGGACGGCCGCGCGTTCGGCCCCGGCGTCTTCGACATGAAGGCGGGGCTGGTCGCGGCGTTCGCCGCGCTGGCCGAGTGCCGTGATCCGGCGGGCGTGAGCGTGCTGGTCACCGGGGACGAGGAGGTCGGCTCGCCGACCTCGCGGGCGCTGATCGAGGAGGTGGCGGCCGGCGCGAACGCCGTCCTGGTGCTGGAGCCCAGCCAGGAGGGCGCGGTCAAGACCGCGCGCAAGGGCGGCTCGTTCTACAGCGTCGACATCACCGGCCGGGCGGCGCACGCCGGGCTCGAGCCGGAGCGCGGGGTGAACGCGCTGCTCGAACTCGCGGAGCAGGTCGGGGCCTTGTCGCGGCTGGCCGACCCCGGACGGGGAACCACCGTCACGCCCACGGTCGCCCGCGCGGGCACCACCACGAACACCGTGCCCGCGCACGCCCATCTGCGGGTGGACGTGCGCGCCTGGGAACTGGCCGAGCTGGAGCGGGTCGACGAGCGGATGCACGCGCTGACCCCCAGCATCGCCGGTGCGATCGTCAGGGTGGACGGCACGATCAACCGCCCGCCGCTGGAGCCGGCGAGTTCGCGTGGGCTCTACGCCACGGCCCGCAAGGTGGCCGCCGAACTCGGGCTGCCCGACCTTGACGAGGTGGCGGTCGGGGGTGCCTCGGACGCCAACTTCACCGGCGCGCTCGGCGTCCCCACGCTCGACGGGCTCGGCCCGCTGGGCGACGGTGCTCACGCCGAGCACGAGTGGGTCGAGCTGGCCTCACTCGCCGAGCGGGCCCGGCTCGTCGCCGGTCTGATCGACGCCCTGGCGCGCCCGTGAACGCGCCGCGCGCGCCTCGATCGCGTCGAGCATCATCTCCATGCCGAGGTCGAAGGCGATGGGGCTGCCGAGGTTGGGCAGATGGTCGGCGAAGTGGGCGATCGTCGGGTACTTCTCGGGGTCGAGCTGGCGGTACTCGACCTGCCACGCGAGCTCGTCCCTGCGCCGCACGTCGGGGTCGAGCGTGTGGAAGGCCGCCTCCAGGCTCGCCACGGCGCGCACGAAGTTACCGAGCGCGCGCTGCACGGCCGCCACCTCGTTGTCGTCGACTCCGGCCCGCCTGACGGCGTCGAGGGTGAACTCGACGTTGGAGAACTCCACGGGTCGGCGCGTGGTGCGCATGACCATCTGCTGCGCGAACGGCGCGTAGCGCAGGTAGTGCTCGCGCACTCGCTGGGAGATGGTGCGCAGGTCGGCGCGCCAGTCGTCGGTCGGCGTGACGCTGCCGCCGTACGAGCGGGCCCTGAGCCCGTCCACCAGCTCGAGCAGCAGCTCGTCCTTGTCCTTGAAGTGGCGATAGATCGAAGTCGGGTGCGCCTGGAGCTCGTCGCCGATCTCCTGGAACGTCAGCGCGTCGAGGCCGTCGCGCAGGGCGATCTTCTCTGCCGCCGCGAGGATCGTCTCCCTGTTGAGGCTGTCGCGAGCACGGCGCGGCCGGCTCTCGCCTTTTGCCCGCTTCTCCTTGGGCTGGCGTGCAGTTGCCACCAAAAGCCTCCCGTAGTCGACCACTGTGCCACCGCTGGTGCTGGCATTTTCGCACCCGCTGATCGGCCTGCCGGACCACAGCATAGTCAATGAGCCTGACTAGAAACATGTCTAAGACCCTTGCCTGCGCTCTGGCTTGCGCCTACCCTCCCCTCATCACCTTCAGAAAGGCCAGAGCATGAGCACACGGATCAGACTCGGGGTCATCGGGCTCACTGCCCTCGCACTCCTCGCGGCCGCGTGCACGAGCGGGGGTGCCGGCCGGACGTCGAGTGCGGCCCCGAGCACGGCCGCTCCGGTGCGCCAGGGCGGGAGCATCGTGATCGGCGCGGAGCAGGAGCCCGACTGCGCCGACTGGATCGCCAGCTGCGCCGCCTCGATCTGGGGCACGTACATCATGGACGTCCCGACCGTTCCCCGTGTGTTCGAGCCCAGGAAGGTCAGCGGCACGTGGGCGCCGGTGGCCACCGACCTGATGGCGTCGGAGCCCGAGGTCGCCGCGGGCCCGCCGCAGAAGGTCACCTACCGGATCAACCCCGCCGCGGTCTGGTCGGACGGCAAGCCGATCACCTCGGCCGACTTCCGCTACACGGCCCTGGCCATCCGTGACGGCAAGGACGTGCTGAACAGGACCGGATACAGCCACATCACCAAGATCGACACGCCCGACGAGAAGACCGCCGTCGTCACCTTCGACGCGCCGTACGCCAATTGGAAGGGCCTGTTCAGCGACGGCGGCGGCGTGCTGCCCAGCCACCTGCTCGACGGCAAGGACCGCAGCGCACTGATGAAGGACGGCTACACCTGGAGCGGCGGCCCCTGGAAGATCGAATCCTGGACGAAGGGGGTCTCGGTCGTCCTGGTGCCGAACCCGAGCTATTGGGGGGACAAGCCCAAACTGGACAAGGTCACCTTCCAGTTCACGGCCGACACCGCGGCGGCGTTCCAGGCGTTCAAGACCGGCCAGCTCGACGCGCTTTACCCCACGCCGCAGCTCGACTCCATCGACCAGATCATGAGCGGGCTGCCCAACGCGAGCTCGCTCGTCGACCCCGAGTCCGGCAACCTCGAGGCCGTCTGGTTCAACAATGCCAAGCCGCCCTTCGACTCCGCGACGTTCCGCAAGGCCGTGTCACACGGGCTGGACCGCAAGGCCATCGTCACCCGCCTGTACGGCGCGCTCGGCGTCACGCGGCCGGCGCAGAGCGCGCACACCCCGCTCGTCGGCAGGTACGGCGGCACCGACTTCGAGCAGTACACCCTCGACCTGGCCAAGGTCGACTCCCTGATGCAGGCTGACGGCTGGGCCAAGGGAGCCGACGGCATCTGGGCGAAGGCGGGCACCAGGGCGAGCTTCACCGTCAGCACGATGACCGGCAACAAGCGGCGGGAGCTGACCGAGCAGATCCTCCAGGAGCAACTGCGCGTCGCCGGCTTCGAGGTCACCGTCGACAACACCTCGGCCACCGACCTGTTCGCGGCCAAGCTGCCCAAGGGCGACTTCCAGATGGGCCTGTGGACCCTCGTCGACACCTTCCCGCAACCCGCGCTCGACGCCTCCTTCTCCTCGGGCGCGATCCCCACCGAGGACAACGGCTTCTCCGGCCTCAACCTGTCGCGCATCGACCTGCCCGGCCTCGACAAGGTGCTCGGCACGGCCGCCTCGACGCTCGACGAGAACGAGCGGATCGAGCTGTCGCGCCAGGCCGACAAGCTCCTCGCCGACTCGGCCGCCCTGTTGCCGCTCGACGTGATCCCCAACGTCCTGTTGTGGAACAACAAGATCGGCGGGCCGCTGGCCATCGACCCGGCCCGCGGCCCGTTCTGGAACCTGGCCCAGTGGGGACTGGTGGGCTGAGAACCGATGTTCGCCTACGTTGGACGGCGACTGCTCTACTCGGTCCCCGTCGTACTCATCGCCTCGTTCCTGCTGTTCTGGGCGGTCAGGACCACCTTCGACCCGCTCGCGAAGCTGCGCGGCGGGCAGGACCAGGGCGCGATCGCCCGCATGACCGAGGTCCTCGGGCTCGACCGGTCGATCCCCGAGCAGTACTGGCGGTGGCTGACCCAGTTCGTCACCGGCGACTGGGGAGTCAGCTCGCGGACGGCCGGCTCGGTCCACGGGCTGATCCTGCCCGCGCTCGGCACCACGCTGCAGCTGATCGTCTGGGGCGTGCTGGCCGCCGCGCTGATCGCGCTCGCCGTCGGCGTCTACTCGGCGGTGCGGCAGTACTCGGCGGGTGACCTGGCCTTCACCGGCCTCTCCTACCTCGGCGTGGCGATGCCGCCGTTCTGGCTCGGGCTGATCCTGATCCAGATCCTCGCCGCCTGGCCGCAGGAGATCCTCGGCCTGGCCGACCCGCCGCTCTACTTCGTCGGGTTGCACTCGGCGCAGGGCGGTGGCCCGCTCGACTACCTGCGCCATCTGGTGCTGCCCGTGCTGACGCTGACCGTAGGCCTGGTGGCGAGCTGGAGCAGGTTCACCCGCGCGACCATGCTGGACGCGCTCTCCAGCGAGTACGTGCGCACCGCGCGGGCCAAGGGGGTGCCCAGAGGCCGCATCGTGGTGCGGCACGCCCTGCGCACCTCGCTCGGCCCGTTCGTCAGCATCACCGCCGTGGACGCGGGCCTGCTGTTCGGCGGGCTGGTCGTCACCGAGCAGATCTTCGCCATCCAGGGCATGGGCCGGTTGTTCCTCGACTCCCTGCTCGCCGGCGACGTGTTCGTGCTGGTGCCGTGGACGCTGGTGATCGCGGTGGTCGTGATCGTGTTCAACCTGCTCGCCGACATCGCCTACGCCGTACTCGATCCGAGAGTGAGGCTCCGATGACCATGCTCACCGCCCCGGCGGCGCCCGCGCAGGAACGGACCCAGTGGCAGCTGGCCCGCAGGCGGTTCCTGCGCCACCGGCTCGCGGTCGCCGGGCTCGGCGTGCTCGCCGTGCTGCTGATCGGCTGCTTCGGCGCCGACGTGATCGCCCCGTACGAGCGGGGCGTGCAGGACCTGGCGCTCGGGCCGACCCCGCCGTCGGCCGCACACTGGTTCGGCACCGACGAACTGGGCCGCGACTATCTCACCGAGCTGCTGTACGCAGGGCGGATCTCGCTGGCGATCGGTCTGTCCGTCGCCGTGCTCGCCACCGCGATGGGCACCGCTCTAGGAGCGGCCGCCGGCTTCTTCGGCGGCTGGGTGGACGAGATCATCATGCGGGTCACCGACCTGTTCATCGTCCTGCCCGCGATCGTGGTGCTGGCCGTCGTGCTGCAGGGGGCCGGCCGGTCTCCCACGGTGATCGTCCCGGTGCTGGCGGCCATCGGCTGGACCACGGTGGCCAGAGTGGTCCGCGGCCAGGTGCTCTCGCTCCGGGAGAAGGAGTACGTGTCGGCGGCCACGGTGCTCGGCGTGACCAGGCGGCGCATCATCGTGCGCCACATCCTGCCCAACCTCACCGGCGTGATCGCCGTGAGCACGTCGCTCGGCGCCGCCAGCGCGGTGATCGTCGAGTCCACGCTCTCCTTCCTCGGGTACGGCGTGCAGCCACCCGAGTCGAGCTGGGGCAACCTGTTGAGCCAGGCGGCCGGGCTGATCGGCACGGGCAAGGTCTACCTGCTGTACTTCCCCGGCCTGTTCATCCTGCTCACCGCGCTGGCCATCAACTTCCTCGGCGACGGGCTGCGCGACGCCTTCGACCCGAAAGGAGGCCGCCCGTGAGCGCGCTGCTGGAGGTCGACGACCTCACGGTCGAACTGCCCACCGACGACGGCCAGGTCACGGCGGTCACCGGGCTGTCGTTCTCCGTCGCGCCCGGCGAGACGCTCGGCATCGTGGGGGAGTCGGGCTCGGGCAAGAGCATCACCTCGATGGCCGTGCTGGGCATCCTGCCGGGCCGGGCCCGCGTGACAGGGTCGATCAGGTTCCGTGGCGAGGAACTGCTGGGCCGATCGGAGGCCGAGCTGCGCACGCTGCGGGGCAGCCGCATCGCGATGGTCTTCCAGGACGCGCTCACCGCGCTCACCCCCGTGCACACCGTCGGAGCGCAGATCGCCGAGGCCATCAGCGTGCACGACCCGTCGCGCTCGCGCCGCGAGCTACGCGGGCGCGTCGCCGAGCTGCTCGACCTGGTCGGTATACCCTCGCCGGCCAAGCGCGCCGAGCAGTACCCGCACGAGCTCTCCGGCGGCATGCGCCAGCGCGTCATGATCGCGATGAGCATCGCCAACGAGCCCGACCTGCTCATCGCCGACGAGCCGACGACCGCGCTCGACGTGACCGTGCAGGCGCAGATCCTCGACGTCATCAGGGGGATCCAGGAGCGCACGGCGACCGCGCTCATGTTGATCACCCACGACCTCGGCGTGGTGGCCGGCGTCGCCGACCGCGTGCTCGTGATGTACGCGGGAGCCAAGGTCGAGGAGGCCGCCGTCGAGCCGATCTTCTACGAGCCCGCCCACCCGTACACCCGAGGGTTGCTGGCCTCGCTGCCGCGGCTCGACGCGCGCCACGGCGAGCGGCTCTACCAGATCCCCGGCCAGCCCTCGCGGGCTCCCGGGTGCGCGTTCCACCCGCGCTGCGAGCACGCGAGGGCGGGCCTGTGCGACACGACCGTCCCCGCGCCGGTCCCCATCGGCGCCGGGCACACGGCGTCGTGCCTGCGGGTAGAGGAGGTTCGCTCGATATGACGGCGCTGGAGGTCGTGGACCTTGTCAAGACCTATCCGGTACGCAGCGGGGTGTTCCGCCGCCGCGTCGGCAGCGTCCAGGCCGTGTCCGGGGTGAACCTGCGCGTGGAGCGCGGCACCACGCTCGGGCTCGTGGGCGAGAGCGGCTGCGGGAAGTCGACGCTGGCCGCGTGCCTGGTGCGCCTCGTGGAGCCCACGGCCGGCCGGGTGCTGCTCGACGGCGCCGACTTCACCGCGCTGCCCGCCGCCGAGCTGCGACACGCGCGCAGCCGGATCCAGATGGTCTTCCAGGATCCGTACGCCTCGCTCAACCCCCGCATGACCGTGCGCGCCATCCTCACCGAGGCCCTCGACACCCACGGGCGCGACCCGGCGCGCGTGCCCGAGCTGCTGGAGCTCGTCGGGCTCGACCCCGGGCACGCCGGCCGCTTCCCGCACGAGTTCTCCGGCGGCCAGCGCCAGCGTGTCGGCATCGCCCGCGCGCTCGCCGTCGAACCCGACGTGATCGTGCTGGACGAGCCGGTCAGCGCGCTGGACGTGAGCATTCAGGCGGGCGTGATCAACCTGCTGGAGGACCTGCAGGACCGGCTCGGCCTCACCTACGTGCTGATCGCCCACGACCTGTCCGTGGTACGGCACGCCAGCGACCAGGTGGCCGTCATGTACCTCGGCCGGATCGTCGAACAGGGGCCGCCGGACGAGCTCTACCAGCGCCCCCTCCACCCCTACACCCAGGCGCTGCTGTCGGCCGTGCCGATCCCCGACCCACGGGCCGAGCGCGCCCGCCGCCGGATCATCCTGACCGGCGACGTCCCGAGCCCGACGGATCCGCCGTCGGGCTGCCGGTTCCGGACCCTCTGCCCGAAGGCCAGCCAGATCTGCGCCGCCGAGGTCCCTCCGCTCGTCACGGACGAGCGCGGGCACGGCGTCGCCTGTCACAAACCGGAGTTGATCGATGTCCTCTGAAGTCCGCACCTGGCGCTCGCGTTTCTCCGTACCCGTGCTGGAGTCCGCGCGTCCCTGCCCCGGTGCCCTCGACCTGGAAATGATCTTCGCGGCCGGCCTGGGAGACGCCGAGGTGTCGATCTGGGATCCGGCCACCGGCGCGACCACGCCGCTGCCCGAGTTGCCGCCGCACGTGGCCGACCCCGTACCGGCCGCCGACGGCCGCTCGGTGCTGGTGCTGCACGACGAGGACGGCGGCGAGGTCGGCCACCTGTGGTCGTATCCGGTCGGCGGCGGCCGGCCCGTCGATCTCACCCCTGACCTTCCTCCCTACACGCTGCGCGGCCTCGACGTGGCGCGCGACGGTTCGGCGGTGGTCATCGCGGCGGTCACGGACGCCGGGTTCACGCTCTACCACCTGGCAGGCGGCGCGGTCAGCCGCCTGTTCCGCAGCAGGAACGAGGCGTGGAACAGCCTGGTCACCGCCGACGGCACGCTGGCGAGCATCGACACCACCGACCACAACCCCGGTGTCCGCCGCTTCGCCGTCACCGTGCTCGACGCCTTGGACGGCGCGGTGCTCGCCTCGCTCTCGGACGGCCCGCTCGGGCCGGTGCGCGGGGTCAGGTTCTCGCCGGTCGTGGGGGACCCGCGGCTGCTGGTGAGCACCGAGCGCACCGGATACGCCCGGCCCAGCGTGTGGAACCCGCTCACCGGCGAGCGCATCGACGTCGACGCGCCGGAGCTCGCCGGCGAGCTCGTCCCGCTCGACTGGTCGGACGACGCCGCCAGGCTGCTGCTCGTCCACGTCGACCAGGGCATCCACCGGGTGTACGAGTACGACATCCCGGCCGGTGAGCTGCTTCGCGTCCCGCACCCCGACGGGGCCTACTTCTTCCCCGAGGTGGCGTGCGCGGTGCGCAACGCATGGGCCTCCCATTACGGCCCCGGCGGCCAGATCAGGCTGCTGCGGCAGCGTGCCGACCTGCCGCTCCAGGTGCTCGCGCTCGACCGGGGCGACGGCGAGCCGCGCACCCTCCTCGCCTCCGAGCCCGTGGTGCCCGGGATCCCGCTGCGTTCGGTGCCTGTCACCTCGAAGGACGGCACCGTGCTGCAGCTGTGGGTCGCGACCCCGCGCGAGGCGAGCGGCCCCGTGCCGCTCGTGCTGAACGTGCACGGCGGGCCGAACCTCGCCGAGGTCGGCGGATACGATCCCGTCGCGCAGGCGTGGCTGGAGGAGGGCTTCGCCTACGCCTCGCTGAACTACCGCGGCTCCGTCACGTTCGGCCGGGAGTTCCGCGAGGGGTTCTGGGGCGCCGTCGGCGACCGCGAGCTGGAGGACATCGAGGCGGCCTGGCGATGGCTCGTCGACGAGGGCGTCGCCGCCCCTTCGGCCGTCTTCATCACCGGCGCCTCGTTCGGCGGCTACCTGACGCTGCTCTCGCTGGGCCGGCTACCCGAGCTGTTCGCCGGCGGCTTCGCCTTCATCGCACTGGCCGACTGGAAGATCGCCTACGAGGACATGCACCCCGCGCTGCAGGCGGCCTGGAGAGGCTTCATCGGCGGCACCCCGGAGACCGCCGGCGAGCGGTTCAGGCTGAGCTCGCCGATGACCTACATCGAGCACGTGCGGGCGCCCGTGCTGATCAACCAGGGCCGCTACGACACCCGTACGCCCGCGCGGCAGGCCGAGGAGTACACGCGGCGGCTGCGTGAGGCCGGAGGCGACGTGGTGCTCCGGTTCTTCGAAGGCGGCCACGGACCCGTCGGCAACGACGGCGTGGTCGGCAAGATCGAGCTCGAGCTGGAACTGGCACGTAAGGCGCTGCGTGGCGAGCGCTGGTCACCTGGGCAGGAAGCGCGCTAGCTCCCTGACGACCTCGGCCGGCGCCTCCTCGGGCAGGTAGTGATCGCTTGGCAGCGCCGTGCCGGAGACGTCGTCGGCGTACTCGCGCCAGACCGCGAGCACGTCGTAGGTGCGTCCGACGAAACTGTGCGCGCCCCACAGCGCCAGCACGGGGCAGCGCACCTTACGGCCCGCCGCCGCGTCGGCCTCGTCGTGCTCGAGGTCGACGCCCGCGGCCGCCCGGTAGTCGGCGCACGACGCGGCGATCGCGGCGGGGTCGGAGAAGCAGCGCACGTACTCGCGCACCGCGGCCTCGTCGTACGTGGCGCCGCCCGCGTGCCTGGCGGCCATCCGGCTGCGAATCCAGAACTCGGGGTCGTTGCCGATCAGCCTCTCCGGGATGCCGTTGCCGGCGGCCAGGAAGAACCAGTGGTAGTACCCCAGGCCGAACGCCGCGTCGGCGTGGGCGAACGTGTGCCTGGTCGGCACGATGTCCAGGACGGCCAGCGCCTCGACGGCCTCGGGATGGTCGAGCGCCATCCGGTGGCCCACCCGCGCGCCCCTGTCGTGGCCGGCGACGGCGAAGCGGTCGAAGCCCAGCGCCCGCATCACCGCGAGCTGGTCCGCGGCCATCGCCCGCTTGGAGTACAGGTCGTCGGTGACCGGCGCGGGCTTGGCGCTGTCGCCGTACCCGCGCAGATCCGTCAGCACGACCGTGTGGCGGGAAGCCAGCGCGGGCGCGACGTCGTGCCAGATCAGGTGCGTCTGCGGGTAGCCGTGCAGCAGGAGCACAGGTGGCCCCTCACCGCCGACGACCGTGTGGACGGCGACGCCGCCGGCGTCCACCGTGCGCGGCTGGAACGGGCTGGGCAGCGGAACGCTCATGACTCCCTCAGAGTGCTTCGAGGATCGCGTGGGTCAGGTCCACGGTGGTGGCCGTGCCGCCGAGGTCGGGGGTGCGCACGGAGGTCGTGGCGAACACGTGACCGATCGCCTCCAGGATGGCGACTGCGGCCTCCGGGTGGCCCAGGTGGTCGAGCATCATCGCGGCCGTCCAGATCGCGCCGACCGGGTTGGCGATGCCGCGGCCCGCGATGTCGGGCGCCGACCCGTGGACCGGCTCGAACATCGACGGGTGGGCCCGCGTCGGGTCGATGTTCGCGGCGGGCGCCAGGCCGATGCTGCCGGCGACCGCGGCGGCGAGATCGGAAAGGATGTCCCCGAACAGGTTCGAGGCGACGATCACGTCGAACCGCGCCGGGTCGAGCACCAGCTTGGCGCACAGCGCGTCGATGTGCTCCGACTGCACGGTGACACCGGAGTGCTGAGCCGCCCGCTCGGCGACGATCTCATCCCAGAACGGCATCGTGTGGATGATCCCGTTCGACTTCGTCGCCGAGGTCAGCCGCCCGGTGCGCCGCTCGGCCAGGTCCAGGGCGTAGTCGACGATGCGGGTGACTCCGCTTCTGGTGAAGACCGCCTCCTGCACCGCCATCTCCGCCGGCGTCCCCTGGTACAGGCGGCCGCCGATCTCGCTGTACTCGCCCTCGACGTTCTCGCGCACCACCACGAGATCGATCCCCCGCTGCCCGCCGAGCACCTTGATCGGCCGCAGGTTCACGTACTGCTGGAAGCCTCGGCGGATCGGGATCAGCAGCCCCCACAGCGACACGTGATCGGGCACGCCCGGCGCGCCCACCGCGCCCAGGAAGATCGCGTCGTGGTGGCGCACCCGGTCGAGGCCGTCCGCGGGCATCATCGCGCCCTCGGCCAGATAGCGGGCGCACGACCAGTCGAACTCGTCGTAGGTGAGGTCGATGGCGTGCTTGCGGCCCACGGCGTCGAGTACGGCGCGGGCGGCGCCGCACACCTCGGTGCCGATCCCGTCCCCGGGGATCACGGCGATGCGATGCGATTTCATGCCCTCGATTCCAGCAGCCGGGCCCGGGTGCGGTCCAAGATCGGCTGCCTACCCCACCGATCGGCGCCGCCTATCGATGCGTGGCCATGCACGGGAACGACCGCCTACCGATCCGTCGCCATGCGCAGGAACGTGCGTGCCGCCGGGCCGAGCCCGCCCGCGTGGCCGGCGTAGGCGACGTCCAGATGGACGGGCGGATCGAGGTCGGCCACGACCGCGCCCGACCGCTCGGCCAGCTCCCGCCACGAGTCGGCCAGCACGGCGACGCCGCTCCCGCCGAGCACCAGCGGCAGGATCGCCTCGCGGTGTTCTGTCTCGACCGCGATCGTCAGCCGCACCCCCGAGCGGATCAGGTCGTCGACCACCGCGCGCATCCCGGTGCCCGTCTGGCCGGCGATCACCCGCAGGCCGGACAGCTCGCCCGGACTCACCCGGGCGCCGGCGGAGAACGGCCCGCCGGCCGACGAGACCACCACGAACCGCTGCCGCCCGACCGGATGCAGACCCACGCCGGGCCGCTGCGGGAGCCGTATCGCCGCCAGCAGGCCCAGTTCGGTCCGGCCGGTGCGGACGGCCTCCACCACCTGCTCCGCGGTCGCCGCGGCGCGGACCACCACCCGCACCCCCGGATACTCCACCGTGAAACGGGAGATCACCCCCGCGAGCGGGTCGATCGCCTGCGACGGCATCGCCGTGATCTCCAACCGTCCCGTCCGCAGGCCCCGCACCGCCTCGACGGACCC
The DNA here is from genome assembly GCF_040607515.1 of Streptosporangium sp. NPDC005286. Lineage (NCBI taxonomy): Bacteria > Bacillati > Actinomycetota > Actinomycetes > Streptosporangiales > Streptosporangiaceae > Streptosporangium > Streptosporangium sp. NPDC005286. Next base: position 118,341 of record NZ_JBEXGU010000002.1, read on the forward strand.
GACGGCGAGGCCCCGCGCGTGGATGACCGCCCGCGCCGGTTCCACCAGCGCCCGCCCCGCCTCCGTCAGCACCACACCGCGGCCGACCCGATGGAACAGCGCCTCGCCCAGCTCGCGCTCGAGCTGCTTGATCGACTGCGACAACGACGGCTGCGCGACATAGAGCACCTCCGCCGCACGATGGAAACCGCCGTGGTCGACGACCGCGAGAAACCGCTCCAACTGCCGGAAGTCCACCGCAGGATCATCCCTCTCCCGGCGATCCGGGTCCAGGAACCACGGGGAGCAGACCCCGCGCCGCCCCTTCGGCGGTCCAGGCCACGGCCTGGCCGCTGAGGCCGCGCCGGGGATCGGACCGAGGAGCGAAGGAGCCGGGTCCCAGCGGCCGACCCGCGACGCGTCAGCGTCGCAACAGGATCGCGATCGGATTCGCGATGATCCGGTGGATGATCTGTCCGGCGGCTCCCAGGGGGGCGGCGTCGCTGCCGAGCCGGGAGACGGTCAGTTCGGGGACGGTGTGCCGCATCCCGGTCAGCCGGGCGGTCATCGCCCGGTGGACCGGGTCGCGGATCCACGGGAAGAGCGGGGCGAAGACGCCGCCCAGCACGATCATGCCGGGGTCCATCAGATGGATCGCCGAGGTGAGGGCGACGCCGAGTGCCTGCCCGGCGCGCTCGCAGGCTTCCAGCGCGCCGGGCTCGCCCGCGCGCAGGCTCTCCAGCAGTTCGGGGATGCCGGGCAGGCCGCAGGCCCGGAGCAGGGCCTCCTGCCCGGCGTACTGCTCCAGGCAGCCCCGGCCGCCGCAGCGGCAGGCCGGACCGTCCGGATGGACGACCACGTGCCCCAGCTCTCCGGCGAGACCGCGGGCGCCGCGGAACAGGGTGCCGCCCACCACCAGGCCCGCGCCGATGCCGATCTCCCCCGACACGTGCAGGAAGTCGCCGGGGGCCGACCCGAACCAGAGCTCGCCCAGGGCCGCGAGGTTGGCCTCGTTGTCCACCTCGACGGGGAAGTCCAGCAGGTCGGAGACGCGGACGTGGTGCCAGCCGAGGTTGGGGGCGGTGTGCACGAGCCCCCCGTCCACGGGGCCGGGCACCGCGAGGGTCGATCCGGCGATGGCCAGGCCCTCCCGGCGGGCTTCGTCCACAGCCCTGTGGGCAAGTTCTGCCAGGTGGGAAAGGGTTTCCACAGGGGAGGTCGCACGGTTGTCCACAGCCTGTGAATATCGGAGCCGCACCGCGAGGGTGAGGTCGACCACGCAGGCGGACAGGTAGTCGACGTTGATCTCCAGGCCGAGCGCGGCGACCCGCCGCCCGCTGAGCATCACCGCCGTGCCCGGCCGGCCCCGCTCGCCGTCCCGCAGCGCGCCGGACTCGGCGACCATGCCCGCCTCGATCAGGTCGCCGACCATCTTCGACACCGTCGTCTTCGTCAGCCCGGTGATCTCGGCCAGCGCCGCCCGGGTGGCCGGGCCGTTCCTGCGGATCTCGCCGAGGACCACGCCGAGGTTGCGGGCGCGCATCGAGTCGTGGCGTACGGCCTGTGTCATGGAACATCCACCCCTTGACGATCCCACCACCCCGATCCATATTAAGTCCATAAAATGGATTAAATCGGAGGAACGTAGATGAGCGCCTACACCCCCAAGCCTGAAGATCGCTTCACCTTCGGGCTCTGGACCGTCGGCTGGCAGGCCCGCGACCCCTTCGGTGACGCGTCGCGGGCCCCGCTGGACCCGGTGGAGAGCGTTCACCGGCTCGCGGAGCTCGGCGCGTACGGCGTCACCTTCCACGACGACGACCTGCTCGCCGTCGAGCCCGACCGGGACAGGGCCATCGCGAACTTCAAGAAGGCGCTGGCCGAGACCGGGCTCAAGGTCCCGATGGCCACCACCAACCTGTTCACCCACCCGGTTTTCAAGGACGGCGCGTTCACCAGCAACGACCGCGAGGTCCGCCGCCACGCGCTGCGCAAGGTCATCCGCAACATCGACCTGGCCGCCGAGCTCGGTGCGACCACCTACGTCTGCTGGGGCGGGCGCGAGGGCTCCGAGTCCGGGGCCGCCAAGGACATCAGGGCCGCGCTCAGCCGCTACAAGGAGGGCATGGACCTGCTCACCTCGTACGTGATCGAGAAGGGCTACGACATCAGGTTCGCCATCGAGCCCAAGCCGAACGAGCCGCGCGGCGACATCCTGCTCCCGACCGTCGGCCACGCGCTCGCGTTCATCAACGAGCTCGAACACCCCGACCGCGTCGGCCTCAACCCCGAGGTGGGCCACGAGGAGATGGCCGGGCTCAACTTCGCGCACGGCATCGCGCAGGCGCTCTGGCACGGCAAGCTCTTCCACATCGACCTGAACGGCCAGCACGGCCCCCGCTACGACCAGGACCTGATCTTCGGTCACGGCGATGTGAAGAACGCCTTCTTCCTGGTCGACCTGCTGGAGAACGGCGGCTACGAGGGCCCCAGGCACTTCGACTACAAGCCGCTGCGCACCGAGGACTCCGAGGACGTCTGGGTCTCCGCCGCGGCCAACATGCGCACGTACCTGATCCTGAAGGAGAAGGTGAGGGCCTTCCGCGCGGACCCCGAGGTCGTCGAGGCGCTCGCCGCGAGCAAGGTCGCCGAGCTCTCCGAGCCCACGCTGGCACCGGGCGAGACGATCGCGGACCTGAGCCGCGACTCCTTCGACCTCGAAGCGGTGGCCGCGCGCGGCTTCCACTTCACCCGCCTCAACCAGCTCGCCATGGAGCACCTCCTCGGGGTCCGCGGATGACGCTCGTGGCCGGGGTCGACTCGTCGACCCAGAGCTGCAAGGTGGTGATCAGGGACGCCCGCACGGGCGCCCTGGTCCGCCAGGGCCGCGCGACCCACCCGGAGGGCACCGAGGTCGATCCCGGGGCCTGGTGGGAGGCGCTGCGGGAGGCGCTCACCCGGGCGGGCGGGCTGGACGGCGTCGAGGCGATGAGCGTCGGCGCGCAGCAGCACGGCATGGTCTGCCTGGACGCCTCAGGCGACGTGGTCAGGAAGGCGCTGCTCTGGAACGACACCCGCTCCGCCGGGGCGGCGGCCGACCTGGTGAGGGAACTGGGCGGTCCTGAGCGCTGGGCCGAGGCGGTCGGCAGCGTGCCGGTGGCGTCGTTCACGGTGACCAAGCTCCGCTGGCTGGCCGAGCACGAGCCCGACTCCGCCCGTCGTACGGCGCGGGTGTGCCTGCCGCACGACTGGCTCACCTGGCGGCTGGGCGGGGAGTTCGTCACGGACAGGGGCGACGCGTCGGGCACCGGGTACTGGTCGCCCGCGACCGGGGCCTACCGGACCGACCTCCTGCGGACGGCCTTCGGTGCCCTTCCCGAACTCCCCGAGGTGTTGGGGCCCCGCGACGGCGCGGGAGAGGTCAAGGCGGTTGGAAACGGGACGGTGCGGCTCGCGCCGGGGACGGGTGACAACATGGCGGCGGCCCTCGGGGTCGGCGCCCTGCCGGGGGACGTGGTGGTGTCGATCGGGACGTCGGGGACGGCCTTCGCGGTCGCCGACAGCCCGAGCGCCGACCCGAGCGGCGCCGTGGCCGGGTTCGCGGACGCCACCGGGCGGTTCCTGCCGCTGGTGGCCACGCTCAACGCGGCCAGGGTGCTGGACGCCACCGCGCGGATGCTCGGGGTCGGTCTCGACGAGCTCGACCGGCTGGCCCTGGCGGCGCCCTCGGGGGCCGGCGGCCTCGTCCACGTCCCGTACCTGGAGGGCGAGCGCACCCCGAACCTGCCCTCGGCCACGGGATCGCTGCACGGGCTGACGCTGGGCACCTCCACCCCGGCCCACCTGGCCAGGGCGGCGGTGGAAGGGCTGCTCTGCCACCTCGCCGACGCCTTCGACGCCCTCGGGCTCGACCCGGCCAGGGTGCTGCTCATCGGAGGCGGCGCCAGGTCCGAGGCCGTACGGCGGATCGCCCCCGCGGTCTTCGGGCGGCCCGTGGTCGTTCCCGAGCCGGGGGAGTACGTCGCGGACGGGGCGGCCAGGCAGGCCGCCTGGCTGCTCGGCGGCGACGAGCCTCCGGCCTGGGAGGCGGGCGGGTCCGAGCGCTACGAGGCCGACCCCGCGCCCGAGGTCAGGGCCCGCTACGCCGAGGTCCGCGGGCTCCGCTGAGACGCCGGACGGATCGGGCGGCCTGTACACGGCCCCGGCCGGGGCCGTGTACAGGGGCGTCGAGGGGACCAAGGCGGGTGAAGCCGCTCTCCGGCCGGTCGTCTCAGGGGCGGCTCAGGGTTGGATCAGGGATGCCGCCGGATGCCCGAAACGCCCTGCGGCGAGCAGGATTGATCCATGCTCGCCTCGAAAAGGCTCTACCCCCTGATCGCGTGCGCCGGAATCGCGGCGGCCGCGGTGGCCGCCCTGGCCGCCGTCGTGGGGCAGCCCGACCCGGTTCCGTACCCGGACTCGCTCGACCTGACGATCAGCGAGTACGCCGCGCTGGACCGCAGCGGAGTCACCGGGTTCGTCATGGCGTCGCTGGGGATCGCCTCTCTCGCGCTGGTCGCCGGGCTGCGCGCGACCGGGGCGCCGGTGGGTGTCCTGGCCGAGCGGCTGATGCGGGTGTGGGGCGCCGGGCTCATCCTCCTCGCGGTGCTGCCCCCGGCCCTTCCCGGCACGGGCACGGGCACCGACCTGATCGGCCAGGCGTACCGTTACCTGTCGATCGCCGTGTTCGTGGCGATGCCGGTGGCGGGCGGCCTGCTGGTGGCGCGGTTCAACGAGGACGAGCGGTGGCGGCCGGTGGCCAGGACCGTGGAGTGGCTGGCGCTGGCCGGAGGTTTCGGCCTGCTGGTGATCACCTACGTGGCGCTCCCCGGGCACGGGGTGCTCGCGGGCCTCGCCGAGTGGATTCTGCTCGGGACCGAGGTCGCGCTGGTCGGCGTGCTGGCCGCCCGGCTCGCGCGGCTGACCTGGGCACGGAGCGCCACTCAGGCATCACGCGCCGCTCTGGGCTGACTTGTCACTTCCCATGACTATTTCATGACATGTCACAAATAGGCTACAAATAGCAGGAGCCGCCAGTGCTATTCTCGTCGGCGATCTAGAGATCGTCCGGGGGCTCCCCCTGGCGTTCCGTGAGCGAGCCGTTGAGGTGACATGGCATCGAGCAAGTCCATCCGGTTCAAGGTCTCGGTGCTGCTGGCCATTCCTCTCACCTCGCTGGTGGCGGTGTGGGGCTTCGCCTCGGTCGTCACGGTCGGCGACTCGATGAGCCTGCGCTCCATCGGCACGCTGTACCAATCCGTCGGCAAACCCTCAGGTGACCTGAACAGCGCGGTCCAACGCGAGCACATCCTGTCGGCCGAGTACCTGGCCACCCGCTCCGACTCCGACCACAAGACCCTCGCGGGACAGCGGGTGGTCACCGACCAGGCCCGGACCCGTCTCCGCCAGGAGATGGACAGGGACGAGGTGCGGGCGGTGATGCCCGACGAGATGAGGACACGCCACGCCGAGCTGATAAGGCAGGTGGAGGGGCTCGACGCGATCCGCGCCAGGGTCGACGCGGGGCGGATCGACTCGGTGGGGCTCTCCGCGGAGTTCGCCCGGCTGCCGGACGTGCTGAACCGGCTCTTCAACACCCTGAGTCTCACCAACGACCTCCCGCTCTACCGCCAGTTGCGCAGCGTCACGATGGTCAACCAGAGCATGAACCTGCTCAGCCGCGAGCGGGCACTCGCCACGGGCCCGCTGGCGCTGCGGAGCCCGATGACGGAGAACGAGGCGCGGGTGTTCGCCCGGATCGCCGCCAACCGGGCCTTCCTCATGGAACAGGCGCTCCCCGAGCTGGAGCCCTCGCTGGGTGCCCCCTTCACGGAGCTGATCGCCTCCTCGACATACGCCAGGTTCGTCGCCCTGGAGTCTCGCCTGCTGGCCGGCGCCGGTGTCTCGGCCACCGACTGGCGCGCCGTGGGCGACGCGCTGGACGCCGTCTACCAGCGGTCGATGACGGAGGTCGGTCCCATGCTCGTCAACCGGGCCGAGCCGGTGACCGTGGGCGTCTACATCCGCGCCGGTGTCGTCGGCGTGCTCGGCCTCGTCGCGGTCGTCGCGTCGCTGCTCGTCTCGTACCGGATCGGCAGCGGGATCACCAGGGAACTCGCCGCCGTACGGCGGGCCGCCACCGACCTCGCGGAGGTGCGGCTGCCACGGGTGATGGAGAAGCTGCGCCGCGGCGAGAAGGTGGACGTGACGGCCGAGGCACCCGCGCTGGAACCGCTGGGCAGCACCGCCGAGATCCACGATGTCGCCGCCGCCTTCGACAGCGTCCGGCGCAGCGCCGTGGACGCCGCCGTGGAGCAGGCCAGGCTGCGCGAGGGCGCCGCCCACTCCTTCCGCAACCTCGCCCGCCGGAGCCAGTCGCTGCTGCAGCGCCAGCTCAAGCTGCTCGACGGCATGCAGAAGCGGGCGGAGAACCCCGAGGCGCTGGAGAACCTCTTCAGGCTCGACCATCTCACCACCCGCATGCGCCGCCACGCCGAGGGCCTGGTGATCCTGTCCGGTGGGGCGGCGGGCCGCAAATGGCGCTCGGCGGTGCCGATGGAGGACGTGCTGCGCGGGGCCGCCGCCCAGGTCGAGGACTACGCCCGGGTGCGGATCCTCCCGACGGGCGGCACCACCCTGGTCGGCAACGCCGTCGCGGACATGATGCACCTGTTCGCCGAGCTCCTGGAGAACGCCACGGTCTTCTCCCCGCCCGGCAGCCAGGTCTCGGTCCGCGGCGAGCTCGTGGGCCGTGGCTTCGCCGTCGAGATCGAGGACAGAGGGCTCGGGCTGACCGCGGAGAAGCGTGCCGCGGTCAACGAGCGCCTGGCCAGCCCGCCGGAGTTCGACCCGGGCGACACCGACCGGCTGGGCTTCGCCGTGGTCGGGTTGCTGGCCGCCAGGTACAGGGTCGAGGTCGTGCTGCACTCCTCGCCGTACGGCGGGACCGGGGTGGTCGTCCTCATCCCCGAGGAACTGCTCGGGGAGCCGGAGCCCGTCGAGCAGTCGACGGAGCCGCCGGTGCTCACCGTCATCAGCGTGCGGCCCGAGCCCGGGGGACAGCCGGAACGGGCCGCCGGTGAACCCGGTGAGCCGGCGGTGCCGATTCCCACGGACCTGTGGAGGCCGCTGCGGCGCGGCGGCGGCGGGCTGCCACGCCGGGTACGGCAGGCGAACATGCCGCCGACGCAGGCCAGGGAGCCACGTCCGCCCGATGCCGAGATCGAGGAGCGGTCACCGGAGGAGGCGAGGGCGCTGATGAGCGCCCTGCAGTCCGGCTGGCAGCGCGGCCGGGCCGACGACGAGGACGGCGGTGCCGAGCGTTGAGCCGGGGCCGTGAGAGCGGGAGCGCGAACGGAGACGGGTCCATGAGACCGGCTTCGTCGCGCCGGTGGGGGATGAAGATCAAAAGGATCATCAGAGGGGAAGGGGTTTAACCACGTGCCGGGTGAGCTTTATTGGCTTCTGGATGATTTCGTCACGAGTGTGGCGGACGTTTCGCACGCACTGATCCTGTCCAACGACGGGTTGATGATGGCCTCGTCCAGAGGGCTGAGCAAGGAGGACGCCGACCATCTGTCGGCGGTGGCGTCCGGCTTCCAGAGCCTTGCGAAGGGCACCAGCCTGCAGTTCGGCGGCGGAGCCGTGCGCCAGACGATGGTGGAGATGGACTCCGCGTTCCTCTTCGTCACCTCCGCCGGTCAGGGGAGCTGCCTGTCGGTCATGACCACCGGCGCCGCCGACGTGGGCCTGATCGCCTACGAGATGGCCCGCCTGGTCACCCGGGTCGGACAGCACCTGGCCACCGGGCCCCGGATGGCCGGCCAATGAGCGACGACGTCGAGTGGGTAGACGAGGAGGCCGGTCCCGTCGTCCGCCCCTACGCGGTGACCGGGGGGCGCACCAGGGCGTCCTGCTCCTCGTTCGACCTGCTCTCGATGGCGGTGGCGACAGGGACACCGGTTTCCCCGGGAGCGTGTCTGGGCTCCGAACACCGGCGGCTGCTCAACCTGGTCAGGCGGGCACGCCCGATCGTGGAGATCGCGTCGGATGCCGGGTTGCCGGTCGGCGTGATCAAAGTCCTCCTGGGCGACCTGCTCGACCAGGGCCTGATCCTGGTGAGATCGCCGCTTCCCGCCGCCTCCGTGCCGCCGGAGAGCCTGCTGAGGGAGTTGATCAGCGGCCTGCGGGCACTGTGACCTCCCGGCGGGGCGCCTGAGTTCGTGTCCGGTCTCCGGCAGCGAGGGCCGGGGAACACCCCGGCCCGCTGCTCAGCTCTGGCTGGCCGTCAGCACCTTCAACGAGTGCTCCACGAGGGTCACGAGCACCGTCTTCGCCGAGACACGGCGCCGCACGTCGCAGAGGAGCACCGGCACGTCCACATCGAGGTCCAGGGCGACGCGGACGTCTTCCGCCTCGTGCCGGTCGGCGCCGTCGAAGCAGTTGACGGCCACGATGAACGGCGTGCCGCGCTGCTCGAAGTAGTCGATCGAGGGGAAGCAGTCGGTCAGCCGCCGGGTGTCGGCCAGCACCACGGCGCCCAGCGCGCCGTAGGACAGCTCGTCCCACATGAACCAGAACCGCTCCTGGCCCGGGGTGCCGAACAGGTAGACGACCAGGCCCTCCCTGATCGTGATGCGGCCGAAGTCCATCGCGACGGTGGTGGTGGTCTTGCCCTCCACACCGTCGACGTCGTCGATGCCGATACCGCGGTCGGAGAGCACCTCCTCGGTGCGGAGCGGCCGGATCTCGCTGATGGCGCCCACGAGCGTGGTCTTTCCCACCCCGAAGCCACCCGCGATGAGAATCTTGAGGGCGACGGGTTCGTCAGAGGGCCCGAAGTCCATTGATCACTTCCTTGAGAATGCGCTCGCTCGCGGAGGCGCGCCCGATCGAGATGAGCTTGTGGTCCTGCAGGTCGCCGAGAAGGACCCTGACCACGCCGAGTGGCAGGTTGAGGTCCGAGGCGACGTCGGCGACCGAGGTCGGGGTGGTGACCATGGCGAGAATGCGTTCCTGTTCCGGCCCGGGGACGAATCCCCCGGACGGGACGGCGCGGGTCGCGGTGACCATCGCGACCAGGTCCAGAGTGTCACCGGAGGAGCGGGTGCGACCCCTGATGAGCGCGTAGGGCCGGACGACCGGTCCGGCCTCCTCGTCCATCCAGCGTGTCATCCGGACCTCCGGCACCGGGTTCGGGGATCCGACGGTCCATGGACGGCGCCGCCACCCGCTCCCCCGCTCACGAGAGACCCTGGCGCGGACCGGTGGAGATATGCTGGCCCACCCGCTTGACCAGCATCGCCATCTCGTACGCGATGTGACCCACATCGGCGTCGGAACTGCTCAGCACGGCCAGGCAGGTGCCCTGTCCGGCGGCGGTGACGAACAGGAACGCCGACTCCATCTCCACGATGGTCTGGCGCACCTCACCGCCGCCGAAATGGCGTCCCGCGCCGCGTGCCAGGCTCTGGAATCCGGCTGCGACCGCGGACAGATGTTCGGCGTCCTCGCGGTTGAGCCCCTTCGAGAAGCCGACGGCCAGCCCGTCGGTGGAGAGGAGCACCGCCTGGCGCACCGCGCCCACCCTGGTGGTCAGGTCGTCGAGGAGCCAGTTCAGCTCGCCGGTGTTGGTCAATTTTCCGGTCATTTGTCCCCCTTGTCGCCTGTCGTGTGGTGTGCGAAGTCATCGTCCTGCTCCTCGCGTCCGCGCCGCGCACCCGCCTGGAAGGCGGAGAACAACGCGCGGACCTCGTCGGGCGAACGCTCCTCGCACGGTTCCGCCCTTGGCTCTGGCTGGGCGGGCTCCGTCGCCTCGGGCTCCTGGCGGAGTTGAGGCGCCAAGTTCGCCTGCCGGATCCGGCGGGGCAGGCCACCCGGCCCCATGGGGGGCTGTGGGGCCGTCTTACGTGTCGGAGCGTCATTGCCGGGCTCGGGCGTCCGCCGGGTCTCACGGGTCCCCTGCGGTGCCCCCTCGGGCGACGCGGTGAAGAGGGCATGGGCCCAGCCGGTCTCCTGGTCCGCGGTCCCGCCCGGACGTCCCTCCTGCCCGGCGGGCTGGGTACGGGCCGGTAGGTCGGTCACCACGCTGAGAGAGGGCGCGGCAGTGGACTGGGCAGGGAAGGCCGGCCTCGTCCTGCGGGGCAGGCCGTTGCCGTTGGCGGGGGGTGAGAACGTGTCGTGCGAGGGGGAGTCGAACAGCTCTCCCGGACGCTCGGCGGCGCGTTCGGCGGTGGAGGACGTCTGCTCCACGGTGAGGGCGAGCGGCGAGCCCTGCTGGGCCATCACGGTACGGGGGATGAGCACGATGGCCGTGGTGCCGCCGAACGGCGAGCCGCGCAGGATGACCTGGATGCCGTGCCGGGAGGCGAGCTGGCCCACCACGAACAGGCCCAGCCGGTCGCTGTCGGCCAGGTCGAACTCCGGCGGGTTGGCCAGCCGCTCGTTGATGGCCGCGTACTCCATCGGGCTCAGGCCCAGGCCGCGGTCCTCGACCTCGACGGCGAACCCGTTGGCCACCACGTCGCCGCGCACGGTCACCATGGTCTGCGGCGGGGAGTAGATCGTGGCGTTCTCGATCAGCTCGGCCACCAGATGGGTGATGTCGGCGACCGCGGCCCCGTCGAGCGAGATGTCGGCCACCGGCATCACGTTGACCCGGGTGTAGTCCTCGACCTCGGCGATCGCGGCTCGCAGGACGTCGACCACCGGCACCGGTTTGCGCCAGGACCGGCCGGGTGCCGCGCCGGACAGGATGATCAGGCCCTCGGCGTGCCGCCGCATACGGGTGGTCAGGTGATCCAGCCGGAACAGGTCCTCAAGGCTGTCGGGGTCGGTCGCCCGGTGCTGCATGCTGTCGAGCAGGGTGAGCTGGCGGTGGAGCAGGCTCTGCTTGCGCCGGGCCAGGTTCACGAAGACCTGGCTGACGCCACGCCTCAGGTTGGCCTGGCCGACGGCGGCCTCGACCGCGGTCCGCTGCACCGAGCCGAACGCGTGGGCCACGTCGTGCACCTCGGTCGAGCCGCCCGCCTGGATCGGCGGCGCCTCGGCCCGCACGTCGACCTCCTCGCCGCGCCGCAGGCGGTCCACGACGTGGGGGAGCCGCACGTCCGCCAGCTCCAGGGCGGCCGAACGGAGCCCGGCGAGCTCGGCGGCCAGGCGGCGGCCGAAGCGGACCGAGATGATGATCGACGCGACCACCGCGATCAGGCCGACGCCACCGGCGATCACGATTCGGAGCAGGATGCCGGTGGCCGCCGTCTGGGCCCGCTCCGCCAGCTTCTTGGAGGCGGCGAGGTTGACCTTGTCCAGCCAGGCCGACATCTCGTTCGCGGTCGCCTTCCACCTGGCCGCCTCGGGGGCCAGCCGGTTGCCGGTCGATCCGATGACGGCCTTCTCCAGGTCCGTGAACTTCTCGAAGGCCGCGGACTTGAAGGTGTCGCGGTAGGTCGCGCCCAGCTCGGGATCGAGCGAGGCCACGCCCTTGGTGTGCAGGAACTTCCGGGTGGTGACGTACTCGCCGAAGGCCTTGCGCTCCTCCTCCGACAGCCGGTAGTCGATCAGAGCCCCGCTGATCAGCGCGTTCTCCCTGGCGAACATCTCATAGGCGTTGCCCATGCCATGCATGGCCGTGGCCTGCTGGGCGATCGACAGATCGGGCACCGCGGTCATCTGGTCGTACACCAGGAAGACGGCGTCGAGGATCCGGTTGTAGCTCGACAGCACGCTCAGCCGTGCCTGCTGTCCGCTGTCGACGCCCGACCGGATGTTCGGAAGCCGGTCGAGCTGGCTGAGCAGCGCGCCCAGCGAGGTACGCAGTTCCGGGCTGCCGGAATCCTCGGAGGCGGTGGCCTTCCTGAACGCCTCGACCGCCCGGTCGGTCCGGGAGCGCTGCTCCCCCATCCCGCTCGTGAGGACCCGGGAACTGATCGCCACCGACGACTGCGTCCGCTCCGCCTGAAGCTGTAGTCCCAGATCAGTGGAGGTGACACCCACCGACTGGTAGATGCTGTTCGCGTTCAGCAGCGTGATCCCGTCACCGACGGTCAGGTTGAGCACGAAGCCCCACAGCGCGCTCAGCGACAGCAGCGGCAGGAGCAACAGCAAGAAAATCTTGAACCGAATCGAGCGGTTTCTAGAGCCCATGTCCACTCGTCCCAACCTCTGAGCGTGTGGAGGCTCGTGCCGGCTTAGGGGTGGATAGGCCTCCGGAAGATCGCATAGGAGACTAGCACCGAATAGGCTTTCTGCGCAGTGGAGGATCGGATGATTAGTGTGATTACCGGGGCTAGTGCCGGAATTGGTGAGGCAGCGGCGGTAGAGCTTGCGAGGCGCGGGCAGCGTGTTGTTCTGGTCGGCCGTAATCCCGGTAAGACAGCTCGCGTGGCAGAAAGGGTAACGGCGGTCTCGGGAACGGTCCCGGATACGTTCACCTGCGATTACACCTCTTTGGACGACGTGCGCAGGCTGGGGGCCGAGCTGCTCTCCCGTTACGAGCGGATTGACATTCTCGTCAACAACGCGGGTGTCATGACCACCGAGCGCACGCTCACCCGCGACGGCCACGAGACGATGATCCAGGTCAACCACCTTGCCCCCTTCCTGCTGACGAACCTGCTGCTGGAGCGGGTCGGGGAGCGTGTGATCACCACCTCCTCCCGGGCGGGCAAGACCGGGCGCCTCGATCCGTCCGATCTCGACCGCGAGCGGCGGCGCTGGAGCGGCTGGCTCCAGTACGGGGACTCCAAGCAGGCGGGGGCCCTCTTCACGGTGGAGTTGGCCCGGCGCCTCGCGGGCACCGCGGTGACCGCGACCTGCTTCCACCCCGGTGTGATCAGGACCGAGTTCGCCCCGGCCACGCTGATGATGTGGATGGTGAAGAACATCCCCGGGATGGGCCAGACCGTCGAGGAGGGCGCGAGCACCATGGTCCACCTCGCCACCCACCCGGACGGCGCCGCCCACCCGGGCCGCTACTTCGCCAAAAGCGCCCCGGCGGCCGTCCCCAGGAGAATGGCCGACCCCGCGCTGGCCCGCGCGCTCTGGGACGCCAGCGCCGCCGCCGTCGCGTAGCCGCACCCCCGCCGGGCGGGGTCGGCGGGGATTTCCCCGGCTGTCACCGGCTGTTCGCCGGACGTTGGGCGGGTCCGGTTACGGTCCGGGGCTGTGAGTGTCGCAACCCCGCTGCGGGCCGTTCTCCCGCCCGCCGCGGGCAGGGAACCGTTCTTCGACAACGCCAAGTTCCTGGCGATCACCCTGGTCGTCTCGGGCCACCTGATCGAGGACCTGCGAGAAGTGCCGGTCGCGCACGCGGCCTACTTCTACATGTACACGTTCCACATGCCGCTGTTCATCGTGCTCAGCGGCTACCTGTCGCGGAACTTCACCTTCTCCTCCGGCAAGGCGCGCAAGCTGATCAGCACGCTCGCCGTCCCGTACGTGATCTTCGAGCTGCTCTACTCGCTGCCTCGTCTCGTCCTGTACGGCAAGCTCGACATCAGCCTCCTCGACCCGTACTACCTGACCTGGTTCCTGATGTCGCTCTTCCTGTGGCGGCTGTCCACCCCGGTCTGGCAGCAGCTGCGGTGGCCGCTGACGGTCGCGGTCGGGCTGTCGCTGCTGTCCGGGATGAGCAGGCTTCCCGACGAGCTGTCGATGAACCGGACCCTCGGCCTGCTCCCGTTCTACGTGCTCGGGCTGATGCTCCGTCCTGAGCACTTCGAGTGGCTCAGGCGGCGGTGGGTACGGGCCGCGGGGGCGATCGTGCTGGTCGGTGGCGGCGTCCTGGCGCTCGCCACGCACACCCTGGTGAAGACCGAGTGGATCCGGTGGCGGCATGCCAACGACGCGATCGGCGTCGACGACCTCACCGGCAGCCTGATCCGCCTGGGCATGCTGGCCGCCGGGGCACTGCTCGTCGCGGCGTTTCTGGCGGTCACCCCGGCCAGGCGCACCTGGTACTCGGGGCTCGGCGCGGCGACGATGTACGCCTACCTCCTGCACGGCCTGGTGGTGAAGGTCGCCGAGCGGTTCTACGGAGACTGGGCCCAGACCCTGCCGGGGGTGACGGTCGTGGCGCTTCTCGGGGTCGGGCTCGCCGCCCTGCTGTGCACGGAACCGGTGCGGCGCGTCACCCGCTGGGCGGTCGAGCCGAGGATGAGCTGGGCCTTCACCAGGCTGAGAAAGCCCGGCTGATCCCGTCAGCGCTGTAGCTCCGCGACCGCGCGGTAGGCGGCGGTGACGGCCGCGTCGGCGCGGGCGGCGGGCACGGAGTCGGAGTTGGCGATCGCGATCCGGCCGTGCGGCCGGCGGGCGACGGCCGCCGGTGGCTGCCCGTCGGGGTAGAAGTCGAGATCCCACGGGGTGGCGTACTCAGGAGTGTGGCCGTGCCCCCACCGGTTGACCGTGATCGCCTCGATGTCGCGGGCCGCGTCGAAGCCTCCCGGGCCGAGCAACCGGGTGAGCTGGTCGCGGATGCTGTACTCCAGATGCCCGTACGGCGTCTCGATCAGGGCGTACCGACCGGCGATCGAGCCGTGCGCGGGTGACACGCCGGGCGTGACGGGCGTGCTGACCATGTGCACCGCGATCGGCTCGGAGGGTGTCCTCGGGCACCGGTAGCCGCCGACGTCGGCCGGGTCGTCGAGCTCGGCCACGCACCAGCGGGCGCCGGTGAACCTGGCGCGCCTGATCCCGACCTCCTGCCAGGCACGCCAGTCACGGAGCTGGACCGTCGCGTACAGCAGGGGCACCTTGACCGCCCGGTACAGCGCCGCCCGCTGCGCGGGCGGCAGGTCGCCGACCAGGTAGGGGATCATCGAGTTCCAGCAGGCCATGATCACGCTTCCGGCCCGCACGGTCCGCACCCGCTCGCCGTCGAAGTAGCCGACCGTGGCGCCGGTGGCCACTTCGGGCCGGCCGTCGTTGACCGCCGAGACCACCGGGCTGGACAGGCGTATCCGGACCCGGTTGCCCGGCCGGTCGAGCACGCCGTAGTCGAAGCTCGCGGTGGTGATCCCCGCCATGTCGGCGGCCGTGGCGAAGCCGGGGATCATCCGGGCGGCCATCATCCGGACGATCGCCTGGTTGCCCTCGGGGAAGCGGTAGGCGCGCGGCTCGTCCGCGTCCCACTCCTTGATCACGGTCGGGGAGTTGTACCTGGACGGTTTGGAGGCGTCGAGCCCGAGCCCCCGGAACCCGGGGTACCGGTGCTCGTCGGTGCAGGCCCAGGCGTCGATCGCGCCGAAGGCGTCGGAGCCGTAGGCCCACTCGTCACTCGGCATGGTCTGGACGAACTTCAGCACATCCGGGTGGACCCCGCAGACCTCGGCGAGGAAACCCGAGTAGGTGAGCCTGGCCAGCCGCTCCTGTTTCTCCTCGCCGGACAGGCCGGGAAACCAGTCCGGCGGGTCGCCGTACAGCATGAGCAGGTCCTTTCTGGCCTGCTCCGCGACCGGCAGTTCGGCGATCCACCGCGGTGCCCCCTGGCCGGGGGTGAACACGACCAGCCTCTCGGCGGGGAAGGTCTCCCGGTCGCAGAAGACGCTGTCGTGCATCCCCAGGTCCGCGTAGAGCCTCCGCTCCCTGGCGAGCCTCTCGGGGCGGATGTCCAGCTTGGCGAGCAGGTCCTTCCCCTCGGAGGTCCACGCCGCCGGGTTGATGATCGACCGTGACCCGCCGTACGAGACCAGCGGCCCCCTCCTGGTCCTCGGGTGGAACTCGTTGCGCAGGGCGTGCCCGCCGATGTCGTCGTGGTTGTCCAGGATCAGGATCCGCGCGCCGGGGTCGCGCTCCAGCCACCGGTGGGCCGCGCTGAGACCGCTGATCCCCGCGCCCACCACGACCAGGTCATAGCGCTCGCCGGTGGGCTCCGGCGTGCCCGCGTACGGCCAGAAGCGCTGGTCGCGAAGGGCGTGCGGCACGCTCAGCGCCTCCGCGGTGTCGCCGCGCAGCCCGGTGAGTGACGGCGGGTAGGAGGTGTCGGGCGAGAGCTCCAGGTCTTCCGCGCCGGCGAGGCGGGGCACCTCTTCCGCGCCCTCGGCCGGGGAGGCGTTCCATCCGCCGATCCCGGGCAGCGAGCACGCCGCCGCGATCCCCGTGGCCGCGATCATCCCGTCGAAGAAGTCCCGGCGGGAGATGGGCCGGTCCATGCCGAGTTCCAGGGCCTTACGTGGATTGATCTCATCAGGATCGGTCATGGGGCGATCATCACGATGTGAATGGATCGCCGCGGTCGCCGCGCTGCGTTTTCGGGAACTTTTTACCCGTGCCATTAGCGCGCTGTCATGATATCTCCTGCATGAGAGTCATGTCATGGTCGCCGGGAATTGAAAGGAGGAGCGGGCGGCGACGGCACGCCGACTTATCCGGCCCGCGGAAAGGGGTCCGCGCCTGGGGCGTCCTGGTGCGCACCGGGACGCACCGCTCCGCTTGGTTCTCCGCTGCTTCGTGCCTTTTTGCCGCTGACCTCGGATTTCGTGGGACGGGAGGCGGTGCGGGTGAGCGGGGAGCTTGCCGTATGAATTTTCAGGATAAGCCGGAACGTTATGGAAGGTTGGCTCGTTACCTCTATAAAGTGAAGCACGGGGATTAACGGTGGAAGTCCGGACGAGCTCATGCCGCGGTATGGTGCGTGGCGGAGCGAGGCACGCATTCGTTTTTCCCTCTGACGGCTGATCCGGGGAGCATCGCGTGGTCGGTAAAGAGGGCAGGGTCACCGGAAAGATCGGCCCCGGCCTGGTCGGGGAGGTGATGGTGGTGGTTCGGGGTGGTGTCGAGGCGTTCTACGCGCATCCCACGGTTCCCGACGAGGAGATCACCGTCGGTTCGATCGTCGTGATCGTCGACTTCTTCCCGCCGCGCACCGTCTACGTCTCCCGAGCGCTCGGCTGACAGTCCTCTCATCCCCCACCGTGGAGGCCGCGATGCCTACGGAGTACTTCGTCATCGGGGGCGTCGTCCTCGTCGCCCTTCTCGTCATCGTCCTGCTGTTCAAGGCCATCTGGCGGGTGGCCGAACCCAACGAGGCACTGATCATCTCGGGGCTCGGGGCCCGGGGCAGGAGCGAGGAGGCCGACAGCCTCGGATTCAAGATCATCACAGGTAAGGGCACCTCCGTGCTCCCCGGATTCCAAACCGCGCGCCGCCTGCGCCTGGACAGCCGGGCCGCCAACCTCCAGGTCTCCTGCGTCACCCAGCAGGGCATCCCGGTGGTGGTCCGCGGCGTCGTGATCTACAAGGTCGGCGACGACCTGCACTCGATCGCCAACTCCGCCCGCCGCTTCCTGGACCAGCAGGACTCGATGAACGGCGCTATCCACGAGCTGTTCACCGGCCACCTGCGGTCGATCATCGGCAACCTGACGGTCGAGGACCTCATCCTCAACCGCGAGCGGCTGACCGGTGAGACCCGCGCCTCGGCCGCCGACGAGATGATCAAGCTTGGACTGATCGTCGACTCCCTGCAGATCCAGGAGATCGAGGACGAGACGGGCTACATCACCAACCTCGGCAAGCCGCACGCCGCCAGGATCGCCGCCTCGGCACGCATCGCCGAGGCCCAGCGTGACCAGGAGGCCACCGAGGCCGAGCAGGTCGCCGCCGCCAACAAGGCCGCCGCCTGGCGCGACTCCCAGATCAAGCAGGCCGCCTACCAGGCCGAGATCGACGAGGCCCTGGCCAGGTCCCGCCAGGCGGGGCCGCTCTCCGAGGCGTCCGCCCGCCAGGAGGTCGTCGTCCAGGAGACCCGCGCCGCCGAGCTTGAGGCGGCGCTGGCCGAGCAGCGACTCCAGGCCCAGGTCCGCAAGCCCGCCGACGCCAGGGCGTACGAGACGGTGACGGCCTCCCAGGCCGAGCGCGACGCCCGCATCGCCCAGGCTGAGGCCGAGGCCCGCGAGACCGAGCTCCGCGCCGCCGCGCAGGCGTCGCAGGTCAAGCAGGCCGCCGCGGCCGAGGCGGAGTCCGTGCGGCTGCGCGGTCTCGCCGCCGCCGACGCGACCAAGGCCACCGGCCTGGCCGCCGCGGAGGCTTCCAGGGCCCAGGGACTCGCGGAGGCCGAGGCGGCCAAGGCGAGGGGCCTGGCCGAGGCCGACGCGATCCGGGCCCGTTCCGAGGCCCTCGCCGAAAACCAGGAGGCGGTCATCGCCCAGCAACTCGCCGAGAACTGGCCGCAGATCGTCGAGGCGGGGGCGAAGTCCTTCGGCAACGTCGACCACATGGTCGTCCTCAACGGCGCCCAGGGTGTCGAGGAGATGCTCGCCAAGGCTCTCACCCTCGGCGGCACCGGCCTCGGACTTGTCCGCTCCCTGCTGAGCGGCGCCACTCCCGCCACCCCCGGCGCTCCCGCCGTCCCCGCCGGCGACACGGCTGTGGAAACACCGGGAAAGCCCGTCGACCGGGTCTCCTGACACCGGGGCTCCCCGGGCGGTGAGCGCCGGGCCGGAACCCGTATACGACCACTTCAAGACAGGACCGTGACCGACGGCCAGTAATTCGGGTCACTCCGTTATGTGTTGTTCTGCTTTCCCAGGGCATACGCCTGGCAGCTGAGCAGACAGGAGCGTGGAACATGACAGTCACCGGCATCATCACCGCCATCGTCATCGGCGCCATCATCGGTGCCCTGGGTCGGCTCGT
This sequence comes from Streptosporangium sp. NPDC005286, assembly GCF_040607515.1. Taxonomy (NCBI): domain Bacteria; kingdom Bacillati; phylum Actinomycetota; class Actinomycetes; order Streptosporangiales; family Streptosporangiaceae; genus Streptosporangium; species Streptosporangium sp. NPDC005286. The sequence continues at coordinate 136,992 of NZ_JBEXGU010000002.1, forward strand.
CGTGCCCGGCAAGCAGGCCATCCCGATCTGGCTGACCATCGTCATCGGTATCGTCGCCGCCCTCATCGGCACCGCGATCGCCGGAGCGCTCGGAGTCGCCACCACGTCGGGCATCGACTGGATCGAACTCATCATTCAGATCGCCCTGGCCGCCGTCGGCGTCCTCCTGGCGGTGAGCCTGTACGGCAGGCGAGGCGTCCGGTAACCAAGTCAGCCGGGTTCGGGGGCCGGGTTCCCGGAAAAAGCGGGGAACCCGGAGACCAGCGCCCCGGCACCCACGACACCCCCCGGCCCGGAATCCTCCGGGCCGGGGGGTGTCGTCGTGTTCCGTACCAGGGCACCTCCCGTATGCTCAAGGGCTTCGCCGTCGTCATGAGCCCCTGCGGCTGAAACCCCTGGTGCCCTGGTCTCCGGTGCGCGTCGTCAGAAGACCGTTGCTGTGCATCGCATGCCGCCAGGACCCAACGGGTCACATCACGAACAGGTCGCTCGTATGCCGCGGGTTGGCCGACGGGGTCATCAGAGGGGTGAAAACCGTTGTGGTGTCATGCCTCACTCGTCCCCGCCTTCGCGAGCGGCCCCGCGATCATCCCCCGAATACATTTTCAGGTAGAGCCGTGGCCTGGTGGGGCCGGTGGAATCTCCGGAGCACCTCACCACCAACCCCAACGCTCCTCGTAGAAGACACTCAGTAGGGTCCTGGTGCTCTCGCTGAGGGCGGGAAGGTCGCCCAGCCAATCGGGCAGTTCGGTCAGCGGGTTATCGCTCACACTGAGCTCGGTGAGGGCGGTGAGGTTGCCCAGCGAATCGGGCAGAACGGTCAACTGGTTATCCCTCAGGTAGAGGTCGGTGAGGGCGGTGAGGTTGCCCACTGACTCGGGCAGAACAGTCAGCCGGTTACTGCCCACACTGAGGGCGCTGAGAGCGGTGAGGTTGCCCAGCGACTCAGGTAGAGCGGTCAACTGGTTAGCGCCCAGGCAGAGTTCGGTGAGGGCGGTGAGGCTGCCTACCGACTCTGGCAGAGCGGTCAACCGGTTATCGACCAGGTCGAGTTCGATGAGGGCGGTGAGGTTGCCTACCGACTCGGGCAGAACAGTCAGCCGGTTACTGCCCACACTGAGTTCGGTGAGGGCGGTGAGGTTGCCTACCGACTCAGGCAGAGCGGTCAACTGGTTGTCATACAGGTAGAGCCATTCGAGGGCGGTGAGGTTGCCCAGTGACTCAGGCAGAACAGTCAACTGATTACCGTTCAGGTAGAGCCAGTAGAGCTCGGTGAGGTTCCCCACTGAGTCAGGTAGAACGGTCAGTCGGTTGTTATGCAGATAGAGCTCGGTGAGGGCGGTGAGGTTCCCCACTGACTCAGGCAGAGCGGTCAGCTGATTACCGCCCAGGTCGAGGTCGGTGAGGGCGGTGAGGTTGCCTAGCGACTCAGGCAGAACAGTCAACTGGTTACCGCCCAGGGAGAGGTTGGTGAGGGCGGTGAGGTTCCACACTGACTCGGGTAGAGCGGTCAGCCGGTTGTCATACAGGTAGAGGCTGGTCAGATGGGTGAGATCACCGAGCGATTCCGGCACCGTGTCCAGGTCGAGCCCGGACAGGTCCAGCGTGGTCGATCCCTCTCCGAGGCACCTGTCGATCCGCTCGTCAGCGGTCATCGGGTCGTTCCCGGTCTCCGTCAAGATCTCTCTCCTCGTCGTTGCTCGGATGCCCGGTCGCTTCGGGCGCGAGGGTCGAGGATGAGGCTATGGATCGGCGCTGGGAACCTGCTTGGAGGGCGCTGAGGACCGGCTTGTGGATGGGACATCGATGTCGGCGAACGCCAAGCAAACGGTCTCGACCGCGCTCATCAGATCAGAGGTGAAAACGGCGGCGAGGCCGTCATAGGGCACCTGCGTCCCTCACCTCTCAGGAACCTTCCCTGACCTGTCACGCGCTCAGGGACGTGTGTCGAACTCACCGCCCTTGACACCGTCGACGAAGGTTCGCCACCCGTCAGGTGAGAAGACCAACGCTGGCCCCAAGGGGTCCTTGCTGTCACGAACGGCCGCGATGCCGGGGAGGTCGGTGGCGACCTCGACACAGTCGGCGCCGCCGTTGCCACTGAGGCTGCTCTTGCGCCAAACGGCGTGAGACAGGTCGGGGAAGTCTTGCGGCTCACGCTCTTCTACGGTCACGAAGTCATCTCCTCTATGACCGCGCTCATCAGCGCGACGGACTCGTTCGGCGGCAGGGCAGCCGCGCGAATATGGTCGAAAATGAGTCTATATCTGCGTACTTCCTCTGGCTTTTCCAGATACATGGAGCCTGTCAGATACTCGACGTAAGCAACATGAGTTTCGGAAGGCTGAGGGAACTCCAGGAGATGGAAGGGGCCGAGCATGCCAGGGTGGGCGCCTCCGGCGAAGGGCAGTACCTGAAGAGTGACCCCTGTGAGTCGCCGCGCGTCACGGAGGCTGAGAAGTTGCTCACGCATTGTCGCCGGTCCGCCGATGGCGTGCCGTAGAGCCGCTTCGCTCATCACCGCCCACAGCTCCGGTGGGTTCGACCGGGTAAGGAGTTTCTGCCTTACCAGGCGCAGGGCGACAAGCCTGTCGATTTCCCCCTCGGGCGTTCCGGGGTGGTCGGCTTCGATGACGGCGCGCGCGTATGCCTCAGTCTGGAGAAGGCCAGGGATCAGCTGAGGTTGGTAGGTCTGGATTGACGCGGCCTCGGCTTCGAGCCCGATGAAAACTTCAAACCATGGCGGTACCGCGTCTCCGTGGGCGTGCCACCATCCTCGTTTGCTCGCTTCTCGTGCGAGATCAAGTACAGCTTGGGTCTCGTCGTCGGCTGCTTTGTACAGATCGAGGAGTTGAACGAGAACCTTCTGACGGATGGTGACCCTGCCGGTCTCGAAGCGGCTGATCGTCGAATCAGAGCGACCAATATGCTCGCCCGCTTCGATAGCGGACACATCCGCGCGCTCGCGGAGCCGACGGAGTTCCATACCGAGTTGGCGTCGCCGGACAGTAGGGCTCTGACCTTCGGTCACGTGTCCACCTTCATGAGATTTCCGCCGGGTTGACCTATTTCGCGAATCAAACTTTCCGTGAAGTCCTTCTTCATGCATATGCATTTGGGGTTGCATATGGGGCTGCATGGCTGCATGCTCTGAGCATACGGTCAATGACAGTGCGTAAGCATCAACGTCCCTGAAAGTGCGAGCGGGCCAGTTCAACAGACAAGGGGAAGGACGAGCTGTGAAGCCACGTGATCCGCAAGAGCAGTTGATTCACCTGGTGCGGCTGGGGTGGGACCTGCGGGGTCTGGGGGTGAGCACCTCGCTGGTGTTACCCCAGGTGGGGCAGCCAGTGCTGGAGGTCATGTCCGGGGGCGAGACCCGGGTCCGGATCGCCGTCATCCGGCGCGCCTGCGGCTGGATGTTCGTCTGGCGGCCCTGGTGGGCCAGGGCGTGGCGGCCGGGCGAAGGAGTCTGGGCCGGGGCCGACAACGCCGCCGACGTCATCGTCTCGGCGGCGATCGCATGAACGCGTACCCGCAGGCCACCTGCCGCTACGAAAGACAGCGAGCGACCGCGGGACGCTGGGCCGTACTACACCCGCTGGGCCACGCCGAGTTCGCGGGCCTGGCCTGCTCGGTCGCGACGATCCGCACCTGGGCACGAGACCTGCTCAACGGCAGAGTCGCCGACTCCGCCCTCGACGACGTGGTGCTCCTGCTCAGCGAGGTCGTGACGAACTCCGTCGTCCACTCCGACTCCGGCCGCGCCCCCGGAGGATCGCTGACGGTCTGCCTGGGCCTGGGCGGCGGCATGGTGCACGCCGAGGTGATCGACGACGGCTCGGCGACCAGCCTCCCCTTCGTCCGCGCGACCGACTTCGACAGCGACGGCGGACGCGGCCTGCTCCTGGTAGAGGCCATGGCCACCGCCTGGGGCACCCACCACGACCCCGAAGCGGGCACCGCCGTCTGGTTCCACCTCCCAACCAACGAAACCAACGAAACCAACCGAGCCAACGAAACCAACAGAACCGACGGAGCCAACAGAACCGACGGGCCTGACGGACCCGGCTCCTTCTCCAGCTGACCCACCTGACCGAAGCTCCTCTCCCGAGGCGTACCCCTCCCTCCGGTCACCGTGGTGGTTCGAGTCGCGGTGTGCCTGTCCGGCTGGACCCCGGTAGAGGAGTGGAGTGAGGTTCCTTCCGGTCACAGTGGTGGTCCGAGTCGCGGTGTGTCCCATCAGGCGACCACACTCGCCCCCGAGCCAAGCCATGACCGGCGACGGCAAGCCGCAGCAAGCCGACCAGCACCAGCGAATCACGACGGGCCCGATGAACTACAGGAAGCCCCCTGAGCTCCTTCCCGCACCGGTGCTTCAGCTACGGCGATGGCCCCAGAACGCCCCCCGTACGGATTGCTTCAGCGCCGAAGAGCCCGATGGGCGGCCCGCAAGGAAGCGACTACGGCCCGCAGGCCGTACGGCGAGGCAAGGAGTGCGCGGAGGTGGGTGGGTGCTCCGGGCGGCTTATAAGAATCCGCAACCACCGCGCCCGCCAGGCCGAAGGCCTGAACCCACAGACCCGCCACCAACAACGGCCGCCCGGAGCACCCACCCACCGGAGCGCGAACGCGTCCCCGCAAGAGAACGCGTCCCCGCAAGAGAACGCGTCCCCGCAAGAGAACGCGTCCCCGCAAGAGAACACGCCGGACCCCCCCGCGACGCCCCGGCCAGAAAATCAGATCATCACATGCGCGTCCGGATGCCCCACGAAAGAGAACTGCGCGTTACGAGTGAGCTTGATGTCGTCGGCCTGCCAGGTGTGCATGCCCGCGTCCCCGCTGCGCCAGTAGACGAAGTTGAACCGGTCCGCGGAGTAGATCTTGACCCGGTCCTCCTTGAGCCGGCGGACCAGGCGGGTGTCCTCGCCCCGGGTGACGTCCTCGAAGCCGTAGTGCCGGAACATGTCCGCCCTGCCGAGGAAGGTGCCGCCCTGCACCAGGAAGGCGTAGCGGTGCTCCAGCCCCGGCAGGCGCAGCATCGTGGTGTTGCTGCCCTCGAAGTAGGCATAGTGCGCGCCCTTGCCGACCAGCTCGGCGTCGGAGTAGTCGAAGGCGCGGGCCAGGTCCGACAGGTAGTGCTCGCCGTACAGGTTGTCGTCGTCCATCTTGGCGATCAGCTCGCCCTCCGTGGCGGCGATGCCCAGGTTGAGGCAGGCGCCCAGCGACAGTGACGAGTCGGCGGGCAGCACCACGACGTCGGTGATCCCGGCCATCCGCGCCTTGTCGGCCACTACGACGGGGTCGATGTCCAGACCGTGCAGGACCATGACGAGCTGGACGGGGCGGTGGATCTGCTTCGCCACCGAGGAGATCGCGTGCTCGATCTGGGCGGCGCGGTTGGTGGGCAGCACCACCGAGATCGACCGGGTCCGCCGCTCCACCGGCTTGCCGAGGAGCGCCAGGATCTGGTCCACCCGGTGCGAGAACAGGTGCTTGTCGAAGACCTCGCGCATCGCCAGGTGCCCCTGGCGGGCGCGGAGCTCGGGGCTGTTGATCAGGTGCAGGACCTGGTTGTACGACTCCAGCTCGTCACGGGCGATCGGGATCAGCGACCCGAAGGTCTCCTCGATGGCCCGCGACCAGCCCGAGACGATCGACGTCGAGCAGGCCGACAGCTCGAAGACCCGGCGGGCGCACATGGTCGGCGAGTCGAGCACCGAGTTCACGTTGAGGAAGACCTTGTACATCTTGTACGCGGCCAGCATCTGGTCGTACGGGAGCTCGCCCACGATGTGCGGGACGTACTCCTTCGGCCAGGCGTACTTCTCGTCCACGGTCCCGTTGCGCGCGAAGATGTGCAGGCCGAGCTCGCGGATCGGGGCGAGGACGGTCTCCATCTGCTCGCGGCGCTCGGGGTGCTTGTCCCTGAAGTACATGCCGGCGAAGACCACGTCGTTCAGGCGGCCGCGCTTCTCCTGGATCGGGTTGTGCACCCGGGGCTGCGCGGCGAACTGCAGCACGTCGACCCGGTCGTGGCCCAGCACCTCGCGGTAGCGGGGCACCATGTCGCCGTCGCAGGTGAAGACGTAGTCGAACAGCTTGGCCGTGTCGATGAAGAAGTCAAAGTTCGGCGGGTCCTCCTTGTTCCAGAAGACCGTGGGGATCCCCTCGACGCGGCACCAGTCGATCAGGGCGCGCAGCTCGGGCTTGGGGGCGTTCGTCCCGGTCATCTGGTAGCGCCAGCGGCCCTGGTTGCCGTGCCAGGCCGACTCCACGAACAGCAGCTCGGGACGGCGCTCGGCGAAGATCTCCGGCCAGTCGCGGAGCCCGAACTCGATCTGGTCCCACTCGTACTTGAACGCCATCCGGGAGAAGTCGTCCAGGATGACCGCGACCTTCATGTCCGGACGGACGATCGGACCGGCCGGCCACTTGACCTGCGGCACGTCGACCACGGGCCCCTGCTGGTCGAGCTCGGCGACCACCTCGGTCACCGGGCGGGGCGGCTTGGGGCCCTTGCGCGCCTGCATCGCGGAGCGCAGCCTGCCCGGCAGCGCGGTGACCCCCGACCCCTTGGCCGCGGTCAGCGCCTCGGCCACCCGGTACGGGCGCTGCACCTTGGTCGACTCCAGCTTCCACTGCGCGTAGTCGGCCTTCGCCTCGGCGATGGCGAGCCGCCGCTCAAGGTCCCGGACGCGCTCCTCGAAACGCTCGACGACCTTGCGCTCCTCGGGCAGCCAGTTGATCGGCCCAAGACGCTGGAACTTCGGCTCTTCGGGGGTCTCTTCGCTCATGGGGGATCGCCTTTGTCCGGGGTCGTGCCAGGCTACGGCCTACGCCGTACCGAAATAGCCGTTTTAAATGGATTTGGGCGGTACGGCTTGCCCAGCCGGGGAGAGGTTGCCACCGCGCAGCCAGTTCTCGATCACCCGGGCGATCCGGGGACCGGCCTTGCCGTCCCAGAGCGGGGGCAGCTCACCGGAAGGCGTCGCCGCGCCGTTCGCCAGTGCCAGGTCGGCGGCGGCGGGCAACTGCGCGGGGGTGACCAGCCGGTTGGTGCCGTGCGTGATGGTGATCGGCCGCTCGGTGTTGGGCCGCACGGTGAGGCAGGGGACGCCCAGCATGGTCGTCTCCTCCTGCACGCCGCCGGAGTCGGTGACCACCAGGGTCGCGCCCCGCACCAGCGACAGGAAGTCCACGTAGCCCAGCGGATCGACGATGCGCAGGTTCTCGGTGTCCACCAGCCCGGCCTCGGCCAGGCGGGTCCGGCCGCGCGGGTGCAGCGGCACCACGATCGGGAGGCGCTCGCTCACCGAGAGCACCGCCTCGACCAGCTCCTTGGCGGAGGCGGGGTCGTCGACGTTGCCGGGACGGTGCAGGGTGGCCACCCCGTACCGCTCGGGCAGGCCGAGCCGGGAGCGGACCGGGGCCGGGTCGAGGTGGTCCAGCGCCGAGAACAGGCTGTCGATCATCGGGTTGCCGACGAGGTGCACCCGGGCCGGGTCGACACCCTCGGCGGCCAGGTAGGAGAGCGCGTCGGGAGAGGTGGCGAAGAGGATGTCGGACAGCGCGTCGGTGACGACCCGGTTGACCTCCTCCGGCATCTCCCGGTCGAAGGAGCGCAGGCCCGCCTCCACGTGCGCGGTCGGCACATGGAGCTTGGCGCACACCAGGATCGCGGCCAGCGTCGAGTTCACGTCACCGTAGACGACGACCAGCGTCGGCCGCTGCTCAAGCACCACGTCCTCAAGGCCGACGAGCAGCGCCGCCGTCTGGCGGGCGTGCGAGCCGGAACCGACGGCCAGGTTGGCGATCGGCTCGGGGAGGCCGAGGTCGGCGAAGAACACGTCCGACATGAGCGCGTCGTAGTGCTGGCCGGTGTGGATGATGCCCTGCCGCACGCCCAGTTCGGCGAGCGCGCGCACCACCGGAGCGGCCTTCACGAAGTTGGGCCGCGCGCCGAGCACGTGCAGGACAAGGGGATTCTCGGGGCCCTGAGAAGCGCCCGGACCGGCAAAGTCCCTCATTGACCTCGCCTTTCATGCGGCAGTGGGGCAAACCCTGCCTATGGTACGGTCACGGCGTGGTATCCGATGCCAACAGGCCAGACTCCCCCTCGGTTCCCGCGAAGCCCTCGGCTCCCGAGAAGCCCTCGGTGCCGGCGACACCCGCCACATCGGTGACGCCTCCGGCCGCCGAGCCTGACGCGGAGCCGGTGGCGACCTCGGGCACGGCGACGACCCCGGAGACGGGAGCGCCCTCCGAGCCGGAGACGACCTCGGCCGTGGAGATGCCTCCGGCCGTGGAGGTGCCCACGGAGCCCGCCCCGCCGCCGAGTGCGGAGACGCCTCCGGTCGTGGAGACGCTCCCCGGTTCGGACACGCCCCAGGCGTCGGCGACGCTCCCCGCTCCGGCGACGCCTCCGGCCGAGGAGAAGGTCCCCGCGGAGTCGGTGTCACGGGCCCCGGTGTCGGCGAAGTCGGCCAGGGCCGGCCTGCGCGGGCTGATCAGGGGTTTCGTCCAGCATCCGGTGATCGTCTCCCGGGTCGTGGCGACAAAGGTCAAGTCCGACCCGGTACGCGTGGCGCAGGCGGCGGCCGAGACGCTCCCGTCGAGTATCCGTCCCGTCGTGGGCCGGTTCGCCTGGCCCGTCGCGCGCCGTGCCAAGATCGTCGTCCGCAAGCTCGGCATGCGCATGGTGAGGGGCCCGTGGACCGAGGCGAAGGAGCACTTCGACGCCGGCCGGATGAGCGAGGCCGCCGAGGTGCTCCAGGCCCACACCCGCTACCCCTTCATCAAGCGCCGGGCCGCCTACTACGTCGGAGAACTGGCCGCGATCCAGCCGAACCCGATCCCGCCCAAGGCGAAGGTGATCGTGGGTGAGCGGTTCCACGGCCGGGTGCTGCACTGCGTGACCAACGCGCTGCCGTACACGCAGGCCGGATACACGGTTCGCACGCACCGCATCGTCACCTCGCAGAAGGCCGCCGGGCTGGATCCGCACGTCGTGACCAGCTGGGGCTGGCCGATGATGCAGGGCCACGCCGACGCGACGCCGTACGAGGAGATCGACGGGATTCCCTACCACCGGCTGATCCCGAGCGGTGAGGTGCCCTTCGAGAGCCAGGGGCGGATGATCCGGGGCGCCGGAGAGGTCACCGAGCTGGTCAGGACCCTGCGTCCGCAGGTGCTGCACGCCGCGACCGACCACCGGAACGGCTCGGTGGCGCTGGCGGTGCGCGAGCGGACCGGCACGCCGATGGTCTACGAGGTCCGGGGCTTCCTGGAGGAGACCTGGGCCTCCCGCGACCCCAAGCGCATCGGCAGCCAGCGGCACGTGCTCCAGCGCGACCGCGAGGCGTTCATCATGCGCTCCGCCGACGCGGTGGTCACCCTCGCCGAGACCATGGCAGCCGAGATCGTCGAGCGCGGGGTGCCGAGGGAAAAGATCTACCTGGCGCCGAACGCGGTGGACGACTCGCTGCTCAGTGCCGAGTACGACGGTGCGGCGTTCCGTGCCGCCTACGGCATCGAGCCCGGTGACATCGTCATGGGTTCGGTGTCGAGCATCGTGGCCTACGAGGGCTTCGCCACCATGATCAACGCCGCCGCGCTGCTGCGGGACGAGGGCGCGCCGGTCAAGATGCTGCTCGTCGGCGACGGCGTGGAGCGGGCGGCACTGCTGGAGCAGGTCGAGGAACTGGGGCTCGGCGACATCGCGATCATGCCGGGACGGGTCGGCCCCGACGAGGCGCTGCAGGCCCAGTCGGCGATCGACATCTTCGTCTGTCCCCGGGAGGACCTGCGCGTTTGCCGACTTGTTACGCCATTGAAACCGGTCGAGGCGATGGCTCTCGGCAAACCGGTCGTGCTGAGCGACCTGCCCGCCCTGTCGGAGCTCGTGGGCTCCGATGGCGCCGGGCTTCTGGTGCCGGCGGGAGACTCCGAGGCACTGGCCAAGGCGATCGCCGGACTGCGTGACGATCCGGGACGGAGGGCCGAGATGGGTGAGGCTGGACGGGCAGAGGTGGCCGCGAAGCGTACGTGGAGCCGCATCGCGGAGACGTACCGTGATATTTACCGATCGATTGCCGGTTAATGACCTTGTCATGGCACCGGGGATACCTGCCGTTTGTGATGCGTTCAATCGCATTAGGCGTAGCTCGTTCGGACTTGAGATAGCCTTTGCGACCATGAAGTGTTGTTTCCGGCGTTCCAAGGTCATCCAGTGACTGCCTACGACCTGGCCATCATCGGTCTGGGCTACGTCGGCATGCCCCTGGCCAAGGAGGCCACGGCAGCCGGTCTGCGGGTCGTCGGCTTCGAGGTCGACCTCGGCAAGATCGCTGCTCTCAACGCGGGCAGGTCCTACATCGACGACCTGACCGACGCCGACCTTGAGCACATGCTGGCGGGGGGATTCACCGCCACGGGGGACGAGTCCGTTCTGGCCGACAGCCGGACCATCGTCATCTGCGTGCCGACCCCGCTCGACGAGGACCACCGCCCCGACCTGTCCGCGGTCGAGGGCGCCACCGGCACCGTCGCACGTAACCTCCGCGCGGGCTCGCTGGTGGTTCTGGAGTCCACCACCTGGCCCGGCACCACCGACGAGGTCGCCCGTCCCATCCTGGAGGAGGGCTCCGGCCTCACCGCGGGCACCGACTTCCACCTCGCCTTCTCGCCCGAGCGCATCGACCCGGGCAACCCCAAGTACGGCCTGCGCAACACCCCGAAGGTCGTCGGCGGCTACACCTCCGCCTGCAAGGACCGCGCGGTCGGGTTCTACTCCCAGTTCATCGAGCAGGTCGTGCCGGTCAGCGGCACCCGCGAGGCCGAGATGGCCAAGCTCCTGGAGAACACCTACCGCCACGTCAACATCGCCCTCGTCAACGAGATGGCGATCTTCTGCGACGAGCTGGGCGTCGACCTCTGGGAGTCGATCGAGGCCGCCGCCACCAAGCCGTTCGGCTTCCAGAAGTTCCTCCCCGGACCAGGTGTCGGCGGTCACTGCATCCCCGTCGACCCGTCCTACCTCTCCTACACGGTGCGCAAGCTGGGCTACCCGTTCCGCTTCGTCGAGCTGGCTCAGGAGATCAACGAGCGGATGCCGTCGTACGTGGTGGCCCGCGTGCAGCGCCTGCTCAACCGGCACAGGAAGCCGGTCAACGGCTCCAAGGTGCTGTTGCTCGGTGTCACGTACAAGCCCGACATCGCCGACGAGCGCGAGACCCCGGCCCTGCCGGTCGCGCGGGCGCTGCGGGAGCTGGGCGCGGAACTGGTCTTCGCCGACCCGTACGTCAAGGACTGGCGGGTCGACGGGGTTCAGGTGCCGCGCGAGGAAGACCTCGCCAGGGGAGTCATCGAAGCCGACGTGACGTTGTTGCTCCAGCAACACGCCGCCTTCGATCTGTCGATTGTCGAGGACCAAGGCAAGCTCGTGCTCGACACCCGAGGCGTGCTCGCCGAGGGTGAACGCGTCGAGCGGCTCTAGCGACGAAGGGCTGCGCGCAGTGCACGTGCTCGTCATGACCGTGGTGCATCATCCCGAGGACGCCCGGATCCTGCACCGGCAGATCCGCGCGCTCGTGGACGCCGGTCATGAGGTCACGTACGCGGCCCCGTACACGGCGCGGGGCGTCATGGCCCGATCCTGGGTGAACGGCGTCGACCTCCCCCGTGCGGCCGAGCGCAGGCGGCTGTCGGCGGTGCGCGCCGCGCGCAAGGTCTTCAAGCGCATGCGCGGCCAGGTGGACCTGGTGGTCATCCACGACCCGGAGCTGCTGCTCGCGGTGGTGGGGGTGCGCAAGCGGCCCCCGGTGGTCTGGGACGTGCACGAGGACACTCCGGCGACGCTGTCACTGAAGCCCTGGCTGCCGGCGTTCCTCCGCCCGCCGGTGCGCTTCATGGCCCGCCTGCTCGAAGGCACCGCCGAGCGGTACCTGCACCTGCTGCTGGCCGAGACCGCCTACGCCGGACGCTTCCGCCAGGCCCACCTGGTGGTGCCCAACGAGACCTGGGTGCCCGACGAGGTGACGCCGCCGGGCGACGACCGCGTCGTCTACCTCGGCTGGCTGTCGGGGGCACGCGGGGTGCGCGAGGCCATCGAGGTGGCCCGGCTGCTCCAGCCGTACCGGGTGTCGGTCGAGCTGATCGGCTACGCCGATCCGCAGTCGCGGCCGACGCTGAACGAGGCGGTGGCGGAGGGCGTACTGGAGTGGCGCGACTTCATGCCCAACGACGAGGCGCTCAAGCGGCTCGACGGCGCGCTGGCCGGTCTCTCCCTGCTGCACGACGAGCCCAACTACCGGCACTCCATGCCCACGAAGATCGTGGAGTACATGGCCCACGGCATTCCGGTGATCACCACCCCCTCGCCTCGCGCGGTGGAGCTGGTCGAGCGCTACGACAGCGGCATGGTCGTGCCCTGGCAGGATCCCAAGGCCGTGGCCCAGGCCGTGCTCTTCCTCCGCGACGACGTCTCAGCGAGGCGTGCCCAGGGCGCTCGAGGGTATGCGGCGGCCCGTGCGAACCACCACTGGCCCAACTCGGCCCGTCGTTTCGTCGCCCAGCTGGAGGCGTGGGCGGGCGTCAAGAGCTGATTTCCGGTAGGGCAAAGTTCCTTATGTCTGCCAGATCACAAGAACGGTAGTGTCCTGAACGTGCGCTGGCTCATCGCTTTTCTGGGCGTGGCGATCCTCGCGGGAGTGGCGGCGTTCGTGATGATCACGCCTGCCGAAGACAGTTCTCCGACCAGCGGGAGCTCGCCGCTCTCCCCCTCGCCTTCCCCCTCGGTGCCGGTCCCGGAGGCGACCGAGTTCACCGACCCGTGTGGAACGTTCGACACGGCCATGGGGGCGCCGTACGCGATCACCGGCTACTGGCTCGTCCCGACCGCCGACCACTGCACCTGGCGGCGGCAGTTCGCCGCCATCCACAAGGTGGGCGGTGACACCGTGATCCGGATCGGCTGGGGCCTGCAGGCCCGCAGGGTCGACGACGACGGCCGGATCCTCGACGGTGAGGGGAAGGTCGATCCCCGCTACGAGCCGTGCGAGGAGAACGGGGTGCCGTGCGCGGCCGCGGCGGAGAACGACCTCAAGGCCGCCAACCCGGGCAACCGGGTGAGCTGGACATTCGTCTACCGGACCGACGAGGCGTTCGGCTCCCAGCTCTTCCGCTGCCCCGAGTTCGAGCGGAAGATCGTCACGAAGAAGGCAGTCTTCTACCGGATCGTCGCCACCGACGACGGCAGCGACGACGCGAGCTGCGAGAACATCAAGGGCAAGGGGCGCGGCTACCACGTGATCCTGATCGCGGGCGCGCATGAGGACAGCCTCACCGAGCTGCTCGATCTCGGCGACCAGTTCGGGGTGAAGGTGTTCCCCGCGCTGCCGCTGGCCCCTCGCGACCCGGCGCAGAAGACCCGGGCCGCCAAGCAGGGCACGGACACGCTCACCACGCTCACCCGGCGCATCATGCAGGACTACGGTGCCCGCTTCCGGGAACGGGCCTCGCTGGGCGGCTTCTACCAGCCGTTCGAGCTGCAGATGCGGGAGATGAAGTACACCGGCGAGTCGGACGACGACCACCCGACGCTCAAGATGTACGCCTCGCAGCACGAGATCGTCGAGCAGGAGATGCCGGGCAGGCCCGTCCTCGTCAGCCCCTACCTCGACGCCCGCAGGCAGCGGCCGTTCAGCGCCACCCCCAAGCAGGTGGCCAGGGGCTTCGAGGCCCTTGTCCGGACGGGGGTCGGGATCATCGCGCCGCAGGACAGCCGGGGAACGGGGAAGGTCGGGCTGTTCTGGCCCGACCAACGCGAGGAGAAGGCCGACAAGCGGCTGTGGCCGGTCGTCGGGGAGAAGACCAACGGCGACGCCTACCACGGCTCGACCCGCGATTACTACCGGGAGATGTCAACCGTCCGGACGGAGATGGCCGAGCGGGGCCACAACGTGGAACTCTGGGCCAACGTCGAGGCATTCGAGCCGTCCGGCGAGGAGACCTGCGCGGCCGGGTACAAGAGAGGGAGCACCGACAAGGAACGGCTCGACGCGGCCGTGGCACAGGTCGGGCGCTACGTCTCCAAGGTCGTCTCCTACATGTGGAGCGACTTCTACACCTGCGGCTCGCCGTCCCTCGCCGAGGAGATCGCCCGCGACTGGAACCGGCCCATCGCGGCCGACGCGGTCCGCATGCAGCGCGACATCCAGGACGGTATGGAGATTCGCGGCTACAACATGCCCATGGGGTCCAAGGTCACGATCACCTGGGAGGGCCAGCAGGAGCCCCGTGTCGTCGAGGTGGCCGGGGTGAACCTCACGGACCTGCCGCCCGGCCTGCCGGTGCGGATGGAGACGGCGTGGATCCCGTTCGACTGGTCCCAGGTGCCCGAGGACACCTGGGTCCAGGTCCTGGTCACCGCGGCCGACGGACGCGCCGCCTCCGAGCCGTTACACGTCCGCGTGCGGCTCTGACCGGTGTAACGTGCCTGCCATGGTTCCGCGCATTCCCGTCAGCGTGGACCTGGTCGTCCTCACGGTGCGTTTCCAGGCGCTGAGCGCACTCGTCTGGCGGCGTGACAACCCGCCGTACGAGGGACGCTGGGCCCTGCCAGGCGGCTTCATCCACCTCGACGAGGACCTGCCCGCCGCCGCGGAGCGGATCCTCGCGGAGCGGGCGGGCCTGCCGGGCGCCCCGGTGCACCTGGAACAGCTCCAGACCTACGGCTACCCCGACCGCGACCCGCGCCAGCGCGTGCTGAGCGTGGCCTACCTCGGTCTCGCCCCCGACCTTCCCGCCTCCACCGAGGCGCACATGAGCTGGCAACCGGTCTCCGCGCTGTGCGAGATGGCCTTCGACCACCGGCGCATCCTGGTCGACGGGATCGAGCGGGCCCGGGGCAAGCTCGAATACACCCCGCTCGGCGCGGCCTTCTGCCCGCCGGAGTTCACGGTCGCCGAGCTGCGCCGGGTCTACGAGATCGTCTGGGGCCGTGTCCTCGACCCGCGGAACTTCCACCGCAAGGTCACCAGGGCCGAGGGCTTCCTGGTGCCCACCGGCGACACCACCACCCGCGACGGCGGCCGTCCCGCCAAGCTCTACCGCCGTGGCCCCGCCACGTTCCTCCACCCTCCGATGCTCCGCTCCCTCAAGGAGTAGGGGCGGTCGATCACGTCGTGGGTGAGGAGTTCAGGGGGGGGCGCCGTGGTGAGCCGTGGCCCCCGCCCGTGGCCGATCAGAGGTCGTCGATCTCCGTCAGGTCGATGTCGACGTCGAACGGGACGCTGACCTTCAACCGGTCGTGGTGGATCCCCGTGAGCGCGTAGGTCCTGGTCGCCGGGTCCAGCTCGTAGACGTAGGCGACCGGGCGGTCGTCCTTCTCCTCGATCCGCCAGAAGTGGGTGATGCCGGCCTGGGCGTAGAGAACGGGCTTGCGCTCCCGGTCGCGGATCTCCGACTCGGCGGAGACCACCTCGACGGCGAGGACGACGTCGTCCGGTTGGTAGGTGGTCTGCTTCAGCCCCTGCACGGCTTCGGTATGGACCACGAGAATGTCCGGCTCGGGTCGCTGCCGCCTTCCAAGTGTCACCGTCATCTCCCTGCGAACGCGCAGGTCAGCCGGAACGGCTCGACGTAGCTCGCTCTCCAGGAGAAAGAGCATAGACATGTGGAAGTTGGTCTGGGGGCTCACGAAGACGAGAGTGCCATCGATGAGTTCCGTGTGCGGAGGGATCCCTCGAAGCCGGTCGAGATCCTCGGCTGAGAAGCCCGCTTTGGGAGGAAACACCCAGGCGGGCAGCGGCTCCAGCTCGGGCGACTCCGTCTCGGCGTCCGGCGCCTCGGCGCTCGGCCTGTCGGCCAGCGGTGCGATGCTCATGTCGTCCTTCCGGTCGGGCATGCCTCTCACCTCCAGTCTTACAGGATGATGCCCCATCCGCCCGCTGCTCATAAAGTAAGGCCATGCCTCGTTTCCGTGCGATCCTGGACACAATGCCCCCTTACCGGGCGGGCAAGGCCGTGGTGTCCGCCGACGGCCGGTCCTACAAGCTCTCCTCGAACGAATCCCCCTACGAGCCGCTGCCCTCGGTCGTCGAGGCGGTCGCCAGGGCCGCGGCCCAGATGCACCGCTATCCCGATCCGGCCGCCACCGGGCTGACCGAGGCGCTCGCCGAGCGGTTCGGCGTGCCGCCCGAGCACATCGCGCTCGGCGCGGGCTCGGTGACGGTGGCCCAGCAGCTCTTCGAGACCGTGAGCGAGCCGGGTGCCGAGGTGATCTACGCCTGGCGGTCCTTCGAGGCGTACCCGCTCCTGGCCGACCTGGCGGGGGCGACCTCGGTGCGGGTCCCGCTGCTGGGCGAGGGGCACCATCTGGAGGCCATGGCCGACGCGATCACCCCGCACACCCGCATGATCTTCGTCTGCAACCCGAACAACCCCACCGGCACCGTGGTCCAGGCGGCCGAGCTGGAGGCGTTCCTCGACCGGGTTCCGCAGGACGTGCTCGTCGTGCTCGACGAGGCCTACCACGAGTACGTCAGGGACGCCGGGGTCCCCGACGGGATCGCCGTCTACCGCGACCGGCCGAACGTGGCGGTGCTGCGCACCTTCTCCAAGGCGTACGGCCTGGCCGGGCTCCGGGTGGGCTACCTGATCGCCGCGGAGCCGGTGGCGTCGGCGGTCCGCAAGACGACCGTGCCGTTCGCGGTCAACCAACTCGCCCAGGTCGCCGCGATCGCCTCGCTGGCGGCCGAGGACGAGTTGCTGGAGCGGGTCGAGGTCGTGGTCAAGGAGCGCGACCGGGTCCGCGGCGCGCTCGTCGCCCAGGGCTGGACGGTGCCGGCGACCGAGGCCAACTTCGTCTGGCTCCGGCTGGGCGAGCGCACGCTCGACTTCGCCGAGGCGTGCGCGGCCGAGGGCGTCGCGGTGCGGCCCTTCGCCGGTGAGGGCGTCCGTGTCTCCATCGGCGATCCCGAGGCCAACGACACCTTCCTGGCGGCCGCGACGGCCTTCCCGAGGGGCTGACCGCCCCGCTGCGGCGCTTTCGGCACCGGCCGGGAGCGTCATGACGGGACGACCGCCTCACGCGGGCGAGCCCGCGGCCTACACGGTCGCGGGCTCGGGGCCGGAGACGGGCTCCGGCTTCTTGCGTCGCTCCGTGGAGACCACCAGGGCCACGCCGAGGACGATCACCATGCCGCCCGCGATCATCGGACCGGTGACCTGCTCGCTCAGTACGAGGGCGCCCAGCACGACCGCCACGACCGGGTTGACGTAGGCGTAGGTGGAGACCAGCGAGATCGGGGCGTTGTTCAGCAGCCACACGTACGCCGTGAAGCCGACCAGCGATCCGACCATGATCAGGTAGGCGAGCGCGATCCACGACCGGGTGGAGACGTCCGCGAGGTCGACATGCTCGCCCACCACGGCGGAGGTCAGGGCGAGCCCGACGCCGCCGGCGGCCATCTCGACGGCGCTCGCGGTGAAGGGGTTCGCGGGCATCGGGATGCGGGACGTCAGGAACGAGCCGACCGACCAGGACAGCGACGCCAGCAGGATGATCACGATTCCGGTGCTGTCGGCCGCGCTGCTCCCACCGGTCAGCGAGAGGACCGCCACACCGCCGAACCCGATGAGCACCCCCACGAGCGTCAGTACCTGCGGCCGGTCCCTGAACAGGACCCTGAAGATCACGAGCCAGAGTGGCGTCGAGGCCACCAGCAGCGCCGCCAGCCCGCTGGAGATGTGCTGCTCGGCCACGGCGACCATGCCGTTGCCGCCGTTCAGCAGCAGCAGGCCGACCAGGGCGGCCCCACCGGCCTCCTTCCAGGTCATCCGGAAGGACTCGCGCCCCTTCAGCAGGCGCACCACGACGCCGAGGATGAGCGCGGCCGTGACGAAGCGGATGGCGCCGCTGAGCAACGGGGGCATCGTCTCGATCACGATCATGATCGCGAGGTAGGTGGACCCCCACACCACATACACGATCGCCAGCGCCCCCCAGACGAGGAGCGCCTTACGGCTGTCAGCACTGTCATGACGCATAGCTCGTGACAATACTGGCAAGGCCCGACATCTCGCGCGCGGGGTGCGGTCCCCTCCGTCACGTTGAGATCGGCGCTCGCGGCCTGGCGGACTCTCGCCGCGCCGGGGCGGGCGGACCGTGCCCGGCCGGTCATGCCATGCCGAGCCAGGCGGGCCGTGACCTGGGAGGTTCCGCCGTCCGGGTGCGGCGGAAGCCTCCAGGTCGAAAGGCGGAGGGCTCAGCGGGTGCCGAGCTTCTCCACGATCAGCCGGTACAACTGGCGGGGGCGGCCGGGTTGCGGTGTCCGGTTCGGCGGAAGCGGCCACGCGAGTCCCTCGTCTACCAGCGTGCGCAGCAATCGTCGTGCCGTACGCGGGGTGACGCCCAGCATCTTGCCCGCGCCCTCCGCGTCCACCACCGTGTCCCCACCCTCAAGCTTGGCGGCCAGCCGGGCCAGCACCTCCACACCCTTGGGCTTCAGCGGTCCCGTGCCCTGGGGAGGCATCCTGGGCGCCGGGATCAGTGCCCTGCCCTCGCGGTCGACCGCGAAGCCCTGGGCCTGCTTGCCCGCCTGGGTGCGCGCCAGAGCGGCCCTGGCGTGTGACTCGGCGTCGTGGGTCGTACGGCCCATGCCGACGCCGACCTCGACCGCCAGGCCGAGTTCGTCGCGGACCCGCGCGGCGAACGGCAGGACCCGGAACCCCTCGGTGGCCGCGGCCACCGAGCCGCGGGTCGCGGTGACCATGTAGCTGTGATCGTCGACCGCGGTGACCGACGCGTTGATCCGGTTGGCCTCCTGCACCAGCAACCGGTGCAGGGAGAGCCGGAGCTCGTCGCGCCAGTAGCGTGGCGCGGCCCGGCGGACCGGCTCGCGCAACGTGGGCACCTCCACCAGGACCACGGTGAGTTGTGACTCCTCCAGCCGGTGGTGCGCGCCGAGCAGTGCCGCCGTGTGCAGCGCCGTACGCACTGCGGCGGAGGTGGGGCGGATCCTGACCACGGGCACCCCTGCCGTCTGAAGGCGGTCGGCGACCGCGGGCAGGCAGGTGAGCGCCCCGCTCGTGCTGCCCTGGCGGGCGAGGCGTTCATGGAAGGCCGCGATCGTGCCGGTGGCGCCCGGCTCGTCGCGGCTCTGTACGTCCCCTGAGGGAAGGCTCAGATCGCTATAGGCCTCCTCGACCTCTGCTCTGCTCAGGATGTCGATGCTGACCCTGCGTGGGTCTATCCGCTCGTCCATCGCGGCCCTCGCCAGCGCGGCGATCAGCGCGGCGCCGCCGAGCTGGACATACGTCGCGGGCATCGTCAGCACCCCCGATCGCCGGGCCAGGTCGTAGGGGACCGGGCTGGCGAACAGACACGCGTCCACCCCGGCTCCCAATCGAGTGACCTTGTCCGCGGCCTCCTGCTCGTCACGGTATGCCGCCGCCACCAGGCGGCAGGGTAATGGGGCCGCCGCGTGCCCCATCAACATCACCCGTTCAACGAGGTCATGGGGGCCCACCACACCGATGGTGAGATCTGGTGTCATGGCACCCGGGCGTGACACTCGTGGCGCTTCTTCGGCCCGCTCGACCAATGTTCGTCCCATCATGCCGTCCGTTTGTTTTCGGCTCTCTTTTGGAACGATCGCTTGTGAGGGCCGTAATGTCACGCCCGATTTGCGGCCAATTCCGGAAGCTGCTTCCGGGTTAAACCTATGACTGGCATCGTTTACACAGGTCAGAGCGGTTTTTGAGCGGCTCAAACCCGCTGATTATGGCGCTGAAATCTCTCGGCGCACATCGCCGCCCAGGGCCTGCATGCGCTCGGCGAGATAAGAGTGCCCGCGGTCGATGAGATATCCCGATCCGATCACGGTCTCCCCTTCAGCGGCCAGACCCGCGAGCACGAGGGCGATTCCCGAGCGCAGGTCGTGAGCGGTCACCTGTGTTCCAGTGAGCGGGGTCGCACCACGAACGACGGCGCTGTTCTCTTTCACTTCAATATCGGCGCCCATTTTGTTCAGTTCTGAGGCCAGAGCGAAACGACCGTCGAAGATTCGTTCATGAATGTAGCTGGCGCCGTCGGCGAGACAGGCGACCGTCATGATCGGCGACTGCAGGTCGGTGGCGAAGCCGGGATAGGTGTCGGTGATCACATTGATCGGACGCAGTGGACGATCCCTGCGCACGTGCAGCACCGCGCCGTGGTCGGCGAACTCCACCCCCATCTGCTCCAGCTTGTAGCGGACCACGCCGAGGTGGTCCAGGTCGGCACCGACCAGGTTGACCTCTCCGCCGGTGACGGCGGCGGCCATGGCGAACACGCCCGCGTCAAGGCGGTCCGGCATCACGGTGTGCTCGACGGCCTGGAGCTCCTCCACGCCCTCCACGGTGATGAACCCGGTGCCGCCGCCGCTGATCCTCGCGCCCATCCGGGTCAGCATGTCGATCACATCGAGGACCTCGGGCTCCAGCGCGGCGTTCTCGATCACGGTGGTGCCGCGCCCGAGGGCGGCGGCCATGATCAGGTTCTCGGTGCCGGTGTGCGAGGGGGTGTCCAGGTACAGGGTGGCACCGGTGAGGCCCGCCGACTTGACGTGGATGACCGCGTCACCCTCGTCCACGATCGCGCCCAGGCGCTTGTAGCCCAGGTAGTGGAAGTCGAGGTTGCGGCTGCCCAGGTTGCAGCCGCCCACGCCCTCGATGATCGCCTCACCGAGACGGTGCAGCAGGGCGGGCACGAACAGCACCGAGCCGCGGAAGCGCCGGGCGATCTCCGCGGGCAGCACCGGGCTGCTCAGCGTCGAGGCGTCGATCACCAGCGTGCGCTCCGCCTCGTGGAGCTCGACCTTGGCGCCGACCGTCTCTGCCAGCTCGACCGCGCGCCGGACGTCTTCGATGATGGGGACGTTGCGCAGGACCGTGCGGCCTTTGGAAGCCAGCAGCGCGGCACCGATCATGGGCAACACGGCGTTCTTGGCACCCTGGATGAAGGCGGTTCCACGAAGTGGGTTGCCACCGCGCACGCGGTAACGGACCATGCGTCATGCTCCTTGGAAGTGTTCTGGGTAACTCGTGTGGCGCGAGGCGGCAGCCGAGGTTATCGGCCAACAGTAGCCGTTGAATGCCCCTGAACCGGCCAGTTCGAGGGTGAACTGCCCTTGAACCGGCCGATAAGTCATCTGCCGCCGCCGCGTTGCGCGGCGACCACGCTTTCGCCTGCGGTTTCCGGGCCCGCGGGTGTCACTGTGGGGCGCGGCACCGGGAGACCTCGGGCCTCGGATGCTACCTGCCCTTCGTGTTCACCGCGGCGGTGAGCGGGGAGGCGGCCGACAGGAGATTGTCGGCCCGCTGGTCCACGAAGCGGGTGACGACCTGCTGTCCGTACCCGAACGCCATCGCCCAGACCAAGATCGCGGGCTGCGAGCCGAGCCCCGCGAAACCGGGCACGAAGCCCGAGTTCAGGATCAGTAGCCCGAGCACGGCCGTGGCCACCCCCGCGGGCGCCTTGAGCAGGTTCTGGACGACGGCCAGCGAGTAGCGGGTGGACAGCTCCGAGCGGGTCGACAGCGAGGCGGCGGTGGCCAGCGCCGCGCCCAGCATGCCGATCAGGGCCACGAGCGGGACGTCGCCGTGGCCGGGCCGCAGGCCGCCGGTCGGGCAGATCTGGGCGGGCATCAGCCCCTGGGTGCGGATCACCGACTGGTCGCCGCACATCGGGATGACGTCCGGCCAGATCGCACCGATGACCACCACGCTCAGCACGATCAGGGAGAGCATGACCACCCCGCCGATGAGCAGGTTGCGGAAGCTGCGGACCCGCCCGGTGTCCATCGCCTGCGCGGTGTACGCGGCCCGCAGCACCGACTGCATCAGCGGCCTGTCGTTCTCACCGAGGTCTCCCGCCGCCAGCCTGGCCTGGAGGTGGACAAGCCGGGGATCGTCGCCGGGCAGGTAGGCCCGGCCGATCGCGACCACCTCCGGCGCCCGCCCGCACAACTCCGCCACCGGCAGCACGCCGTACAGCATCACGGTGGCGCTGTTGACGTTGGACCAGGCGCCCTCGATGGCCTGGCCGGTCAGCCAGCGCCGCACACCGTGCCTGCTGCGCGCGTACTCCTGCGCGCGGGCCAGGTGCGTGCCGATGCCCTCGCCCACCGAGACCGGCCGGCCCGCCTCGTCGCACATCGTCAGAACGCGCTCGGCGTCGGCCCTGATCTCCTCGCTCCGGGTGGCCACGTAGACCCGCCAGGTGCCCGGCCAGCGCAGCACGCCGGTGTCACCGATCCGCTCGGCGGTCAAGGCTGGATCAAGCGACATCGTTCCTCCGGGGGGCGGAGCCGGCCTGGGGCGGGGCACCGACTGCCCCAGGCTTATCGCGACATGCCGATCAGGCGCTACGCCCCGGCCGGGGCAGGCCGTGCCGTTCTCAGAGACCGTGCCGTTTTCATAGACCGTGCCGCTTTCAGCGGGCGCGGCCCGCGATGTCGGTGCGGTGGTGCGAGCCGCGCAGCCGGATGTGCTCCACCGCCTCGTAGGCCGCCACCCGCGCCGCGGGGACGTCGGGTCCCGTGCCGACCACGCTGAGCACCCGGCCGCCGTTCGAGACGATCCGGTCGCCGTCCAGCGCGGTGCCCGAGTGCAGCACGTAGGCGTCCTCGACCGGGTCGGACAGCCCTTCGATCACGTCGCCCTTCACCGGATCCGCCGGGTAGTTCTCCGCCGCGATCACCACGGTCACCGCGGCGCCGTCGCGATAGGAGAGCGGCCCGAACCGGTCGAGCGTCCCGTTCGCGCAGGCGAGCAGCAGGCCCGCGAGGGGCGTCTGGAGCCGGTCCAGCACGACCTGGGTCTCCGGGTCGCCGAACCGCGCGTTGAACTCGATCACCTTCGGGCCCTTGGAGGTGAGGGCCAGTCCCACGTACAGCACCCCCGTGTACGGCGCGCCACGCCTGGCCAGCTCGGTCACGGTCGGTATGACGGTCTCGGCCATCACCTGGTCGGCGAGGTCGTCCGGGGCCCACGGCAGCGGCGTGTAGGCACCCATCCCGCCGGTGTTGGGGCCCTGGTCGTCGTCGTAGGCGCGCTTGTGGTCCTGGGCGGGCTGGAGTGCCACGGCTGTGGCGCCGTCGCAGAGCGCGAACAGCGAGACCTCGGGACCGTCGAGGAACTCCTCGATGACCACCCGCCCGCAGGCGGCGGCGTGCCGGAGCGCCTCCTCGCGGTCGTCGGTGACCACCACGCCCTTGCCGGCGGCCAGGCCGTCGTCCTTGACCACGTACGGCGTGCCGAACTCGTCGAGCGCCGCGGTGACCTCCTCCGGCGTGACGCAGGTGTACGACCGCCCGGTGGGCACGCCCGCCGCGACCATGACGTCCTTGGCGAAGGACTTGGAACCCTCGATCCGGGCCGCCTGCCGTGAGGGGCCGAAACAGGGGATGCCGGCCTGCCTGACGGCGTCGGCGACGCCGGCGACCAGCGGGGCCTCAGGGCCGATCACGACCAGCTCCGCCCGGAGCCGCTCGGCCAGTTCGGTAACCGCGGCCGGGTCTGTCGGTACCACCGGATGCAGGGTCGCGACCTGCGCGATACCCGCGTTTCCGGGAGCACAGTGAACCTCGGTGACCTGGGGGTCCGCCGTCAGCGACCGGCACAGGGCGTGTTCACGCCCGCCGGCTCCAATCACAAGAACGCGCACTTGTCAGAGCCTATCGTCCCCCCGGATCGTCCCTCGGGCCGTGTCGGCATGCCCGGACTTCGCCGGTGGTCGAACGCCAGAGTTGTCCACAGCCTGTGGATAACTCTGGGGAGCTCGCGACGTGTCAGATACGCACGGGAGGTGCCAGTAAACAGGGTGTGAATTTTGTCAGGTTGTGCATGATCGATGCTTGAACCTGGGAGTAAGCTGAGAGCCATCCCCCTATTCGTGTTAAGTTTTGAGTGGCTTTGCGTGTCTCTTGCTGATTGGAGGTGGTTCGGGATGTCCTCTGGCGATCCCAGCAGTACGTGCTCGCGCACGCCTGCTGTGCGCACCCTCGACCACCCCATCTCGGTGCCCGACCGGCGCCGCACGCATCGTCGCCTCCACTTGTGGTGACAGCGCATCGCGTGCGGAATCCCGCCAGGTTGGGCGGGAAAGGCTCGCCATGCGCTCCTCGCTCCTTTTTCCCCGTATCAAGCACGCCCGCACGATCCGTGCCCCGCACGCGCCCGCCGTCTCGCTCGGTGCGCGGATGAGCGGTGTCTGCGTCCCGCCGAGCGACTCGCTCGTCGAGTACGCCGCCTACATCGACGGTAAGAAGATCGAGGCCCTGGGCATCCCCGACGCCCTGGAGCTCGTCCGCGCGCACAACGCGTCCGTCGAAGGGAACAACGCCTTCGTCTGGGTCGGCCTGCACGAGCCCGACGCCCCCGAGGTCGAGTGGCTGGCGGAGGTCTTCGCCCTGCACCCGCTCGCCGTCGAGGACGCCGTCAAGGCTCACCAGCGACCCAAGGTCGAGCGCTACGGCGACTCGTTGTTCGTGGTCCTGAAGACCGTCGCCTACCTCGACCACGACGTGCTGACCGCGACCAGCGAGATCATCGGCACCGGAGAGATCATGGTGTTCGTCGGCACCGACTTCGTGGTGACCGTGCGGCACGGCCGGCACTGCCCGCTCTCGGAGGTGCGGGAGCGCCTTGAGGACAAGCCCAAGCTGCTCAGCCGGGGCCCCACCGGAGTGCTGCACGCGATCGCCGACCACGTCGTCGACAAGTACCTCACCGTGGCCGACCGGATGCAGGCCGAGCTGGAGGACGTCGAGGCGATGGTCTTCGCGGACGTCAGCGCCCGTGACATCGGCCGGATCTACAACCTCAAGCGCGAGATGATCGAGATGAAGCGGTCCGTCACACCGCTCCAGGCACCGATGTCCACGCTGGCCCAGCGCCGGATGATCCCCTCCGAGATGCGCGAGTACTTCCGTGACGTCGTCGACCACCTGGCCCGCGTCTGCGAGCAGGTCGAGTCGTCCAACGAGCTCTGCAACTCCATACTGCAGGCGGCGCTCGCCCGTTCCAACGCGCTCGCCAACGAGGACATGCGGAAGATCTCCTCGTGGGTCGCCATCATGGCCGTCCCCACGATGATCGCCGGCATCTACGGCATGAACTTCGAGCACATGCCCGAGCTCGACTCCGTCTTCGGCTACCCGCTGGTGCTCGGCGTGATGGTCATCGCCTGCACACTGCTCTACCGGGGCTTCCGCCGTAACGGCTGGATGTGACCCGATCCCTCAGGCGCTCATCGGGCTGGCGGGGGTGACCGGCTTCGGGACACGCATGCCCCGTCCGGCCCACAGGGTGATCATTCGGTCGGGATAGTCGGTGACGATCGCGGCCGCCCCGAGATCGAGCAGCTCGGCCGCTCGCCCGGGGTCGTTGACGGTCCACACGGCCAGCGGCAGGGCGGCCTTGTCCGCTCGCCGGGCGAGCTCGGGGTCGACCATCACATGCTCGGGGGAGAGCGTGGTGCCCCCGGCCTCGGCGGCGGCGGCCGGGACGTCGCCGCCGAAATCCTCCAGATGGAGGCCGTCGAGCCAGGCGCTGTCCATGGTGGCACGCTCGATCAGGGCGTACCGCCCGGTCGCGGGGGCCAGGGAGCGGGCGATCCGCAGGACGCGCCAGTCGAAACTGAGGATGGCCGCCCGGTCGAGCCTGCGGTGCCGGTCGAGCTCGGCGACCACCATCTCGGTGAACTCAGCGACCTCGGCGCTCAGATCGGGCCTGGTCGGGTCCGACTTGAGCTCCACGTGCACCCGCACCCCGTCGGCTCCGTAGGCGTCCATCAGCCCCAGCACGGAGCCCAGGGTCGGCATCCGGGTGTTCGGCACCGGCAGCTGGGTCGGGGCGAAACGGTCTTCGGGGTGGCGCGGCACCCGGACTCCGCACTCCAGCGTGCGCAGCTGCGCCAGCGTGAGCTCGCCGACGGGCCTGCCCACGTACGGGAAGGCGGGGTCGTCGCGGAAGGCGGGCCGGACGTCGGTGCTGGTCACAGCGGACACTGTGAGGTCGTGTGTGAGCACCAGCCGCCGATCGGCGGTCAGTGCGACGTCGAGCTCCAGTGCGTCGACGCCCAGCTCCAGGGCGTGGGCGAAACCGGGCAGGGTGTTCTCGGGACGGAGCCCACGGGCCCCACGGTGACCGTGAATCTCGGCATGCACACAGGGACCTTATCCATCTCGCGTACCGATCCCCAGTGCGGCTCGCGCCTCGGCGACGCCGGGCGCGGGCCGTATCGGTCGAAACCAGGCCCTTGGCACTTCTGCCCACCACGGTGTCGTCGGCCACCGCACTCGTGCGGCACCACCTGGCCGATCCCCGCCGCGGCCCGGGGGGGGGGGGGGGGGCCCAAAAAAACGGGGGGGAGTTTGTCACGTAGGGAAATACAACAAAAAAACAACAAAAACAAAAAAAAAA
>NZ_JBEXGU010000003.1:0-57466 GCF_040607515.1 Streptosporangium sp. NPDC005286
TCGGTCACCGCAGCACGCTGCGGCTCCCTCCTCCGCCTTGCGAGACACCACCTGACCGATCCTCGCCACGGCAAGATCCGCGGGACAGGCCCTAGAGCTCGAACTGGATCGCCGCCCGCGAGGCCACGATCGGCTTGATGTGCTCGGCGATCACGGCCTGGTGCAGCGGGTGGTCCCGGTAGACCAGGTAGTCGTCGACGCTGTCGAAGTCCGCGACGACCGCGAACTGGTGGTTGCCCGGGTTCACGCCCGCGTCCGTGCCAAGGGTGTAGGAGCGGATCTCCGTGATGGCTTCGGGCAGCTTGCCGAGCTCCGTCGCGACCCTGCCCCTCTGCTCATCGGTGGCCTCTTGTGCCCAGGTGAACAGCACGACATGCCGGAACATGATCTTCCCTTCGTTTGGGTGCCCGGCCAGCGTAAGGCCAGGCGTCACCGGAACCGGCAACGGCCCCGCGACCGCGGAGCGGGGCAGGGCGGGGATGTGCGGCGGCGGGCCCCGGACGGGTGTCGCGGCCCGTCCGGGACCTGAATCGCCGTCGAGAGGTGATCCGCGCTCACACCGGGCGCGGTACGGAACGGCGGCTGATCCTTATCCGGCTGGAAGGCCGCGGCACGGCTTCGAGCACGATCTTCTGGGCCGCCTCGGGAATGAAGCGGAGATCGTGGGTGATCAGGATGGTCGTGCGGCCGGCCATGAGCCTCTTGAGCGGTTCCATGATCCGTTCCGCGGTGAGCGCGTCGAGCCCCGTCATCGGCTCGTCGAGGACGAGCACCGGGGCGTCACGCAGGATGGCCCTGGCGATGGCGATCCGCTGGCGCTGCCCGCCCGACATCAGTCGCCCACGCTGCCCGATCGGCGTGTCGTACCTGTGGGGAAGCGCGTTGACGAAGTCGTGGACGTCCGCCATGACGGCGGCGCGGACGATGTCGTCCAGGTCCGCGCCGGGGCGGCCGTAGGCGATGTTGTCGCGTACGGTCCCGGAGAAGAGCAGGTTCTCCTGCTGCAGGATGGTGATGTTGTCACGGAGCGACTCGCGCGACAGATCCCGGATGTCGGTTCCGTCGAGCAGGATGCGCCCGGCGGTGGGATCGTAGAAGCGGAGCAGGAGCTTCGCGAGCGTGGACTTGCCCACCCCGCTCGGCCCGGTGCACACGACCAGTTCCCCGGGCTCGACGACGAAGGACATGTCGCGCAACGTCGGCCTCCTCCTGTTCGGGTAGGTGAAGCCGACGTCCTGGAACTCGATGCGGCCACGGCCACGCCCCAGATGGACGGGGGCCTCGCGGTCGGTGATGGCCGGCCGGGCCCGCAGGATCTCGATGACCCGGTCGGAGCCCGCCGCCGCCTCGGAGACGGTGAGGGCGATCTGCCCCAGGCTCTGCACCGCCGGGTAGAGGTAGGCGAGGTAGGCGGCGAAGGCGAGCAGTCCGCCGATGGTGAGGCGCCCCGAGGAGATCTCCCACGCGCCGAACCCGAGGATGGCGATCAGACAGATGGTCTCGATCACCTGCACGACGGGCCCGTACAGGGAGGACAGCCACGCCTGTGCCACGTTGGCCCGCATCCAGGTGCTCCCCTCCGCGTGCAGCCGCTCGGCCTCGGCGCCCTGGCGGTTGTAGGACTGGACGAGCGCCTGGTTGGACAGGCTCTCCTCGATGACGCTGTTCATGGTCCCGTTGCTGAGCCGCTCGCGCGCCGACACGGTCCTGAACCTGCCCGCGAAGACCTTGGAGACCAGCAGGAAGGCCGGGGCCAGCAGGAACGTCAGCAGTGCCAGGTCCCACCGGATGTAGAAGGCCGCACCGGCGAAGAAGACGACACTGGCGAGCGTGGTGAAGAGCTTGACCAGGCCGGAAGCGACGAGTTCCTCGATGGCCTCGATGTCGTCGGTGAGCCTGGCCATCAGGTCACCCAGGCGGCGGTTGTCGAAGAAGTCGGGCGTGAGCGTCTGGAGGTGCTCGAACACCCTGTCTCGCAGTCGCAGCAGGAAGCGCTCAGCACCCAGGGCCGTGAGGTAGGACCCCACGAAGGAGACCAGCCCCGCGACGGCCGCGAGGCCCAGCCAGGCCGCCGCGGGGAGCCAGAAGGCCCCCAGGTTCTGCTTGCTGAGCACCTCGTCGGTGATGAAGCCGAACAGGCCGATCGCGGCGACCTCGCAGACGGCCGCGACGATGGCGAGCACGCCACCGGCCACGAGCAGCCGGCGGAGGCCGCGGGTGTACGGCCAGAACTCCCGGAAGGTCCTGCGGATGGAGACCGTCGGCGCCGTGGGAGCACGACGCACCGCTGCCCTCGCCCCGTTGGGCGAGAGCGACTCTGAGAATGAGAGCCGGCGGTTGACCCGCCGGCTCTCATTTGTTTCTGCTAGCACCGGATCTGGTTACCACCACCACCCGCCGCCACCACCACACCCACATCCGCAGCGGCGGCGGCGCCGACAGCAACATCCACCCCAGGTCACGTACTGGCTGGACGGGAAGAGCTGCTTGAAAGTCATGGCTTCCCCCTTCGTGCTGAGCCTGTCGCGCTTATCAATCACGACACTAGCACCCATACCCAGACAAACACCCCATATCGACGCGCATTAAAGATGTTTTAACAACCAATTCAGAAAGGCCGTAAAACGTATCGAGAGTAAAGCCTGACAAAAGTTTCACACGGCAACCCGACCCCTTGCCCGAGCTGGGGATACGCACCATAAACCCTGATCCACAGGGGACAAAAAGAGGTTTCCTGATTATCGCCGGGGCGGCGGCCCGCACGGCGTCGCAGCGGCCGGGAGGGCCGTCCCGGAGTCCTCGCCCATTTCCCGTAACACCAATTGACAGGCCCGGCCGTCATGTTTAGCGATTCGCCTGCCGGATTTACCCGGCAGGCGAATCACCGCTCTGTCATGAAACCGGCTCCGGAATCACCGGGTCATCCCCAGGCGAGCATCCGGAGAGGGTCCTCAAGCATGGCGCCGACGTCGCGCAGGAACAGCGAGCCGATCTCCCCGTCCACCACCCGGTGGTCGAACGAGACCGCGAGCGTGCAGACCTTACGCGGCACGACCTGCCCGTCCACCACCCACGGCATATCCCTGACCTGGCCGAAGGCCAGGATCGCCGATTCGCCGGGGTTGAGGATCGGGGTGCCCGAGTCCACCCCGAAGACGCCCACGTTGGTGATCGTGATCGTGCCCCCGGCCATGTCCGCGGGCTGGGTGCGGCCCGCTCTGGCGGTCTCGGCGAGAGCACCGAGGGCACCGGCCAGAGCGGGTAGCGACA
The DNA here is from genome assembly GCF_040607515.1 of Streptosporangium sp. NPDC005286. NCBI lineage: Bacteria > Bacillati > Actinomycetota > Actinomycetes > Streptosporangiales > Streptosporangiaceae > Streptosporangium > Streptosporangium sp. NPDC005286. The sequence goes on from NZ_JBEXGU010000003.1 coordinate 3,271, forward strand.
GCAGGTGGGCGTCCTTGACGTTGGGGACGAGCAGGCCGCGCGGGGTGGCCGCGGCGATGCCCAGGTTGACGCGGTGCTTGACCACGATCTCCTGACGCGCCTCGTCCCAGGCAGAGTTGATCATCGGGTGGCGGCGGGCGGCGACGAGCACGGCCTTGGCGACCAGGAGCAGCGGCGAGACCTTGACCTCGGCGAAGTCGGGCAGCTCCCGGAGGCGCCGGACCGCGTCCATGGTCTCCGTCATGTCCACCTGGAGGAACTCCGTCACGTGCGGCGCCGTGAACGCGGAGGCCACCATGGCCTGCGCGGTCGCCTTGCGCACCCCCCTGATCGGGATCCGCTCCTCGTCCTCCGCCTCCCGCGTCGCGACTGCCGCCTGCGGCCAGGCCGGCGCGGTGCCGACCGCGGCCTGGACGTCGTCCCTGGTGATCGAGCCGTGCGGGCCGGTCCCGGTGAGAGCGGTCAGGTCGATGCCCAGATCCCTGGCCAGCTTCCGCACCGGGGGCTTCGCCAGCACCGCGGCGCTCGTGGGCGGTGCGGCCGTGCCGACGCCGCCCTCCTGCACACCGGACGGCACCGCCTCGGGCGACCGCAACCCGGTAGCCGTACCGGCAAGGGACGCACCGGCGGGAGGCGTACCGGCAGGGGAGCCGCCGGTGGGAGAGGTGCCGGACGGCGACGGTTTGCGGGGGCGGCGCTTGGCCGCACCCGGCTTGACGCCGTAGCCCACCAGCACCGGCTGCCGCACCTCGGCAGGTGGCGCGGGCACCATGTCGGCGGCGGCGTCGGCCAGGGCCGCCGGCCGCTCCGCGACGAGAGCGGGACCGGCACCGTCGTCCACCGAGATGATCGGCCTGCCGACGTCCACGGTCTCGCCCTCGTCCGCCATCAGGGCCGCCACGACGCCCTCGAACGGGCAGGGCAACTCGACGACCGCCTTGGCGGTCTCGATCTCCACGATGGTCTGGTTGACCTTGACCGGGTCTCCGACCTTCACGTGCCAGCGGACGATCTCCGCCTCGGTCAGTCCCTCTCCCACGTCGGGGAGCCTGAACTCCTTCATTTCAGCCCTCCCCTAGAACGCGAACGCGCGGTCGACGGCGTGCAGGACCCTGTCCAGATCGGGCAGGTAGTGGTCCTCAAGCCGCGAGGGCGGATAGGGAGTGGAGGGCCCTCCGACCCTCAGGACCGGGGACTGCAGGTTGTAGAAGCACTCCTCGGTGACGCGGGCGGCGATCTCCGCGCCGAAGCCGCTGTAGACGGGCGCCTCGTGCACCACGATGCAGCGCCCGGTCCTGCGCACCGACTCCGTGATCTTCGGGACGTCGAGCGGATTGAGCGAGCGCAGGTCCAGGACCTCCAGGGACCGGCCGTCGTCCTCGGCCGCCTTCGCGGCCTCCAGGCAGGTCTTCACCATCGGCCCGTACGCGAGCAGGGTGGCGTCCGTGCCCTGCCGTACCACCTTGGCCTCGTCGAAGGGGGTCCAGTCCGAGGAGTCGACATCCACCTCGGCCTTCTCCCAGTAGCGCCGCTTGGGCTCGAAGAAGACGACGGGGTCCTCGCAGCGGATCGCCTGCTGGATCATGGCGTAGCCGTCGGCCGGGTTGGAGCAGGCCACGACGCGCAGGCCCGCGGTGTGCGTGAAGTACGCCTCGGGCGACTCGCTGTGGTGCTCCACCGCGCCGATGCCACCGCCGCAGGGGATCCGGACGACCACCGGCAGTCTCAGCTTGCCCAGCGAGCGCAACGGCATCTTGGCGAGCTGCGTGATGATCTGGTCGGCCGCGGGAAAGACGAATCCGTCGAACTGGATCTCGCAGACCGGGCGGTAGCCCCGGAGTGCGAGGCCGATGGCCGTCCCGATGATGCCCGACTCGGCCAGCGGGGTGTCGATGACCCGCTGCTCGCCGAAGTCCTTCTGCAGGCCGTCGGTCACCCGGAACACACCGCCGAGCTTGCCCACGTCCTCCCCCATGACGAGGACCTTGGAGTCGTCCTCCATGGCCTTGCGCATGCCCTCGTTGAGCGCCTTGGCCAGCGTGAGAATGGTCATGCCTCGAACCCCTCAAGGTAGGTGGCGAACTCCGCGCGCTCGGCGTCCATCAGGGAGTGCGGCTCGGCGTAGACATGGTCGAAGATGGCCAGCGGTTCGGGGTCGGGCAGCGCGAGGCAGCGCTTGCGGACGTCCCGTCCGAGCTCGTCGGCCTCCGCGTCGATCGTGTCGAAGAAGTCCTGGTCGGCGATCTGGTTCTTGAACATGTAGGCCCTGACCCGCTCGATCGGGTCCTTGAGCTTCCACCCCTCCAACTCGGCGGCCACCCGGTAGCGGGTCGGGTCGTCGGAGGTGGTGTGGGCGCCCATCCGGTAGGTGAACGCCTCGATCAGCACGGGCCCCTGCCCCGACCTGGCATCGGCCAGTGCCTTTCGGGTGACGGCCAGACAGGCGAAGACGTCGTTGCCGTCGACCCGGACACCGGGGAACCCGAACCCGCTGGCCCTGCGGTACAGGGGGATGCGGGTCTGCTTCTCCAGCGGCTCGGAGATGGCCCACTGGTTGTTCTGGCAGAAGAACACCACCGGCGCGTTGAACACGGAGGCCCAGATGAAGGCCTCGTTCACATCACCCTGGGAGGTGGCGCCGTCGCCGAAGTAGACGATCGAGGCGGCCTCGGCACCGTCGCGCTGGATGCCCATGGCGTAGCCGACCGCGTGCAGGGTCTGGCTGCCGATCACGATGGTGTAGAGGTGGAAGTTGTGCTCCGCGGGGTCCCACCCTCCGTGGTTGACGCCGCGGAACAGGCCGAGCAGGTTCACCGGGTCGACGCCCCTGCACCAGGCCACCCCGTGCTCGCGGTAGGTCGGGAATGCCATGTCGGCCTCGGTCAACGCCCGGCCGGAGCCGATCTGCGCGGCCTCCTGCCCGAGCAGCGATGCCCACAGACCCAGTTCGCCCTGGCGTTGCAGGGCCACGGCCTCCAGGTCGACGCGGCGGACCAGGGTCAGGTCCCGGTAGAGACCTCGGATCTCCTCGGGGGTCAGATCGATGTCGTAGTCGGGATGCTCGACCCGTTCTCCTTCCGGGGTCAGCAGTTGAATGAGCTCCGGGGGTGCTTCCGCACCACGAGAGGCGTCGGCTGTCACGTGCCACTCCTGTGTGCTAGGGGCCGTCTGGATGGGTTCGCCACCGCTGTCCGGCCGATTCGCGACGCGTTCGACCCGTCTGATGGTGGTTCGTACGCGCTTGTGGCCATCGTGGCAGAGGTCACATACGTGTGCGCAAGACCTACCTCGGCGTCCATATGCTCCCCGTTCCCCGCGCGCTCCCTTTCACCCGCCCGTTTCGTCCGCGTGGCGCGGGTCCGGCCCCCGCGCCTGAGCACGGCCGGAGCCGGTTACTCTTGAGGCGCCGAACCGTCCCCGTCGCAACCAGGAGGAACATCGTGGCGCGCGTCATCGTCGACGTCATGCTGAAGCCCGAGATTCTCGACGCGCAGGGGCAGGCGATCGCCCGCGCGCTGCCGCGGCTCGGCTTCTCCGGTGTCTCAGCGGTACGGCAGGGCAAGCGGTTCGAGGTGGAGGTCGATGGGCCCGCCGACGAGGCGGCACTTTCGGACGTCCGGAAAATGGCCGAAACCCTGCTCGCCAACACGGTGATCGAGGACTACACCGTCACCGTCGAGTCCTAGGCCGTCACTCCACGCAGATCAACCGCCCAGATCCAGCTATATCCGGCAATATGGGCGGAGCAATCCCACGGCTTGACCACTAGTCAATAACATTACGGTTATTTTGCGGTTAGCCCGGATTCTGCAGGGAAGCCTTCACGAGGTGACGTCTGACCCCGGGAGGAAACCGGTGGACATGGAGTTCTCGCTGGCTCTGCCACGACAGGCCATCGGCATCCCGATGGTCCGCAGGGCGCTCGGCGACTCCCTGCGCTCACTCGGCGTCACCGAGGACTGCGTCTCCGACATACTGCTCGCGGTGACCGAGGCATGCGCCAACGCCGTGCGGCACGGGGGTCCGGCCAACCGCTACGAGGTCGAGACCGCCATCGGCCACGGCCGCTGCGACGTCCGCATCATCGACCGGGGCCAGGGCCTCGTCGGAGTACCGGAGCACTACCCGTCGGCCGACGTCGAGAACGGCAGGGGCCTGCTCATCATGCAGGCGGTGGTGGACGAGATCTCCTTCGACATCACCCCGGGCAGGGGCACCGTCGTGCACCTGCGCAAGCACCTGGACTGGGATGACGACGCCGCCTTCTCCCGCGACCGGGTGCTCGCCGCCGTATAGCCCCGCCGCTCACCGGGAATCCGGCTCTTCCCGGCCCCGTACGGGCCGGAAGACGCCCATCCGGGCTGCCCGGTTGTGTGATCCGGTACTCCGCGTATGACCGCTTGTCCGGAGCGGATAGCCTGGACGCACCGCCGCAGACCGACGTCCGATGTAAGAGACGCCGGCGCGGCGCCCGTTTGCGGAGGGGAACGTTGCCATGAGTGCTGCCCGCGTGGGCGTCGTCACTTTTCCAGGAACTCTTGACGATCAGGACGCGGCCCGCGCCGTGCGCCACGCGGGTGGCGAAGCCGTGCCGCTGTGGCACGCGGATCCCGATCTCAAGGGGGTGGACGCGGTCTTCCTGCCCGGCGGGTTCTCCTACGGGGACTACCTGCGCTGCGGGGCCATCTCCAGGTTCGCCCCGCTGATGGAGGAGCTGATCCCCGCCGCCAGAGCCGGGCTACCCGTGCTTGGCACCTGCAACGGCTTCCAGATCCTCTGCGAGGCCCACCTGCTGCCCGGGGCGCTGATGCGCAACGCCGGGCTGCACTACATCTGCCGCGACCAGGGCATCCGGGTCGAGAGCAACACCACCCCCTGGACCTCCGACTTCACCGAGGGCCAGGAGATCGTGCTGCCGATCAAGCACGGGGAGGGCCGCTACGTCGCCGACGAGGCGACCCTGGGCGCGCTGGAGGCGGGCGGCCAGGTCGTCTTCCGCTACACGGGTGGCAACCCCAACGGCTCCCTGAACGACATCGCGGGCATCCGCAACGAGGCCGGCAACATCGTCGGTCTCATGCCGCACCCCGAGCACGCCGTCGAGGACCTCACCGGCGCCCCGAGCACCGACGGGCGCGCCTTCTTCTCCTCGATCCTGAAGAAGCTGGTGAACGCATGAGTCTCGACACCGTCAAGCGGGCCGAGGAGACCCCCGGCGAGCGCCAGCCGTACGCCGAGCTGGGTATGAAGGTCGAGGAGTACGAGCGGGTCCGCGAGATCCTCGGCCGCCGTCCCACCGGCTCCGAGCTGGCCATCTACAGCGTCATGTGGAGCGAGCACTGCTCCTACAAGTCGTCCAAGGTGCACCTGCGCCAGTTCGGCACCAAGGCCCCCAAGTCGGCGGCTCTGCTCGTCGGCATGGGGGAGAACGCCGGGGTCGTGGACATCGGTGACGGCTGGGCCGCCACCTTCAAGATCGAGTCGCACAACCACCCGTCCTACGTCGAGCCCCACCAGGGCGCGGCGACCGGCGTCGGCGGCATCGTCCGCGACATCATGTCGATGGGCGCCCGGCCGGTCGCGGTGATGGACGCGCTCCGCTTCGGCGGCGCCGACGCCCACGACACCCGGCGGGTGCTGCCCGGCGTGGTCGAGGGCATCAGCCACTACGGCAACTGCCTGGGCCTGCCCAACATCGGCGGCGAGGTCGTCTTCGACCCCTGCTACATCGGCAACCCGCTGGTCAACGCCCTCTGCGTGGGCCTGCTCCGCAAGGACCAGATCAAGCTCGCGGTGGCCCCCGGACCGGGCAACAAGGTGGTCCTGTTCGGCGCGCTGACCGGCCCCGACGGCATCGGCGGCGCGTCTGTGCTGGCCTCGGCCACCTTCGAGGACTCCTCGCACGCCAAGCGCCCCAGCGTCCAGGTCGGCGACCCCTTCATGGAGAAGCTGCTGATCGAGTGCTGCCTGGAGCTCTACCAGGCGGACGTGGTCGTCGGCATCCAGGACCTCGGCGCCGCCGGTGTCTCCTGCGCGACCACCGAACTCGCCGCCAAGGGCACCGGTGGCATGAACGTCAGGCTCGACCTGGTGCCGCTGCGCGATCCCTCGCTGCGGCCCGAGGAGATCCTGATGAGCGAGTCGCAGGAGCGCATGATGGCGGTCGTCACACCCGACGACATCGATGCCTTCATGGCGATCTGCGCGAAGTGGGACATCCCCGCGACCGTGATCGGCGAGGTCACCGATGGAGGCCGCCTCGTGATGACCTGGCACGGCGAGACCATCGTCGACATCCCGCCGGGCACCGCGGCCGACGAGGGCCCGGTCTACGAGCGGCCGTTCCAGGAGCCGACCGGCCAGATCGCGCTGAACAGCGACACTCCCAAGCGCCTCGCCCGCCCCACCGACCTGCGCGCGGCGCTGCTGGAGCTCCTCGGCTCACCGAACCTGGCGTCCAAGGAGTGGGTCACCTCCCAGTACGACCGCTACGTCCGCGGCAACACCGTGCTGGCCCAGCCCGCCGACGCGGGCGTGCTGCGGATCAGCGAGGCCATGCCCGGCGCCGAGGAGACGACGCGCGGAATCGCGCTGGCCACCGACGGCAACGGCCGCTACGCCCGCCTCGACCCGTACGCGGGGGCCCAGCTCGCCCTCGCCGAGGCGTACCGGAACGTGGCCACCACCGGCGCGACGCCGCTGGCGGTGACCAACTGCCTCAACTTCGGCTCCCCCGAGGACCCCGAGGTCATGTGGCAGTTCGCCGAGGCCGTGCGCGGCCTGGCCGACGCCTGCAAGACCCTCGGCGTCCCGGTGACCGGCGGAAACGTCTCGTTCTACAACCAGACGGGATCCGTCCCGATCCACCCGACGCCGGTCGTCGGCGTGCTCGGTGTCATCGACGACGTGGCCACCCGGGTACGGTCCGGTTTCACCGGTGACGACGACCGGATCGTGCTGCTCGGCGAGACCGAGGCGGAGTTCGGCGGCTCGGAGTGGGCGCACGTGGCCCACGGCCACCTGGGCGGCCTGCCGCCCAAGGCACGGCTGGCCTCGGAGCGCGACCTGGCTCTCGTCCTGACCACGGCCGCCTCGCAGGGACTGCTGACCGGCTCCCACGACCTGTCCGACGGCGGGCTGGCCATCGCCCTCGCCGAGGCCTGCCTCGCCCAGGGCATCGGTTGCGCGGTCTCCCTGACCGGCGACGACGCGTTCGTCGAGCTGTTCAGCGAGTCGTCGGCCCGCGCGCTGGTGACCGTCAGGCCCGAGTCGTTCGACACCTTCGCGAAGCTGTGCGCGGCCCACGAGGTGCCCTGCTACGGCCTGGGCACCACCGGTGGTGACTCCCTGAACATCAGGGGCGTGCTGGACATCCCGGTCACCGAGCTCCGCCAGACCCACACGTCCACCCTGCCGGGCATCTTCGGCTGATCCTCACGCACCACGGAAAGGGGAGTACGGCTCATCCGAGCCGTACTCCCCTTTCCGTTCTCATCCGGTCACCTCCGCGTGCCACCGGTGACGTCACACGGTGGACCGCACGGCCGTCCCGTTCCACGGCACGTGAGAGGCCCCCGACAGCCCGTCCGGGGGCCTCTCACGTGCTGTCACGCTCAGCCGGAGATCAGGAGGCGCTCATGCAGAGCGCGTAGACGGTGCCGCTGCTGTTCTTGCCGCTCACGGTCCAGCCGGAGCCGGTGGGCGCGCTCGTGTAGATCTGACCGGAACCGCTGCCGCTGCTGCTGAAGCCGCCGCCCGTGACGACCTTGCCCGAACCGCAGCTCACGCTCTGGCTTCCGCCCTGACCGCCGAAGTTGAACGACCCGGTCACGGTGGTGATGGTGGGGACAGCGCCCTTGCCGTCCTTGCCGTCCTTGCCGTCGGCGCCCTTCGGACCAGCGGGTCCGGCAGGACCCTGAGCGCCCTTCGCACCATCCTGGCCGTCGGCGCCCTTCGGACCAGCGGGTCCGGCGGGACCCTGAGCGCCCTTCGCACCATCCTGGCCGTCGGCGCCCTTCGGACCAGCGGGTCCGGCGGGACCCTGAGCGCCCTTCGCACCGTCCTGGCCGTCGGCGCCCTTCGGACCGGCGGGTCCGGCAGGACCCTGGGCACCGGTGTCGCCCTTGGGACCCTGCGGACCGGTGGCGCCGTCCTTACCGTCCTTACCGTCCTCGCCCTTCGGACCCTGAGCCCCGGTGTCGCCCTTCTGGCCCTGCGGACCGGTGGCGCCGTTCTTGCCGGGGAGACCGCGCAGCCCCTGCGGACCCTGCGGTCCGGCGTCGCCCTTGAGGCCCTGCGGACCACGCTCGCCCTGCGGGCCGGCGGTGGCGATGCCCTGCTGCTGACTCTCGCCCTGCTGCCCCCACCTGATCCGGATCTCGGTGGGCTTGCACTTGGCCGTCGCATTGACGATGCGGGCGTAACGCGTCTGCTTGTGGACACACGCGTGGATCTCCGCACCCGCCGACGAGGCTACGGCACTGCCGCTCGCGGTGAACAACGTTCCGGCGAGCACGCCAACGGTCACGACGGCGAGCGTGCGTCCGCCCGGCAACTTGATAGCCACTGGGCTTCCTTTCTGCGACACCAGAGTCTGGTGTGATGGGAGAGATACACGTAGTACACGGTTCAACCGTTCCAATGGTTGACTCGCGAAACATCACGCTTTGATCTCGGAAGCACAAATGTCCGGATGCCTGCCGACAGCGGCCGCGTGCGGGATAATCGGGCCGTTCGGGGGAACCCGCCCGCTGGGCGTGGACGAACAACACAGGGAACCAACCGGGTTCTCCAGACACGGAGGCCACCGTGCCGACCATCAACCCGACGGACACGGCCCTACAAGACCGTTCCGAACGGGAACCGTACCTGCCGCCCGCGACCCAGCCGGTCCGCACCCTGGTGTGGGCGTTGCATCTGGCACTGCCGATGCTCGGACTCTGGCTGCTGCTGGCCCAGCCCGACCTGAACATCGTCCTGCAGGACAATCCCAGTCATTTCTGGTTGATCATCACTGTCGCCGGGATCAACCTGGTTCTGGGCCTCATGATCAGCGAGGCGTCGGCCAGGCGGGCGGACGCACGCCTGCTCCTGGTCTCGCTGGTCTTCCTGAGCAGTGCCGGATCCTTCCTGGTGCACGGGCTGAGCACCCCGGGCATCATCCTGGGCACCCCGAGCTACGGGTTCGACCTGTCCCACCCGGTGGGCCTCCTCATCGCCTCGGTGTTCGCGTTCATATCGGCGCTGCCCCTGGGGGACCGAGCGGCCGAGACCGTCCTGCGGCGCCAGATGTGGCTACGCGGCGGTCTGGCCACCCTGATCACCGGGTGGGGGATCGCCTGCCTGGTGCCGGGCCTGACCCCGCTGAGCGACTCGCCCCCCGAGGGCACCGGCCTGGGCGGCCTGGAGTGGATCGGGGTGGCCCTGTACCTGGTGGCGGCCGCGATGATGTTCCAGCTGCACCGTGGCCGCCCCGCGGTCGTGCTGATCAGCCTGGTCACCGCGTACGCGCTGCTCGCCGAGTCCCTGGTCGCGGGGTTGTCCCACCACAACTGGCACCTGTCGTGGTGGCTCTGGCACGTGCTGCTGACCACGGCGTTCCTCTTCGTCGCCTACAGCGCCTACCTGCAGTTCCGGCGGGAGGGCACGAGCGCCGGGCTGTTCGACTCGGTGGCGCTGTCGGCGACGGTCCGCAGGATCAGGGCCGACTACGAGGCCGCCCTGGAGGAACTCGTCGGCCACCTGCGGCGCAGGGAGGAGAGCAGGGTTCCGATCGCGAACAGGCTGGCGGGCAAGTTCGGGCTCACCGAGTCCCAGGTGGCGGTGCTCGACCGGGCGGGTGAGGCACTGGCCAACGAGCGGGAGCTGACCGACAGGCTCGCCGCGCTGGTCGAGGTGGGCAGGCAGGCCCGCGTGGGCCTGCCGGAGCGCGAACTGCTGGCGCAGAGCCTCGACCGCGTACGGCAGGCGTACGGAGACGTCCGGATCAAGCTGGTCGACAACGGCCGGGTCACCGTGAACTCCAGGGAGTACGGCCCGAAGGACTTCCCCGGCGACCAGCCGATCCGGCTGGAGAGGAAGGTCGTCCACCCCCTGACCGTGAAGGGCAGGCTCGCCGGGGCGCTGGAGGTGCCGACCGGCAGCACCCCGCAGGACGAGGCGCTCGCCGCCATGCTGGCCGGTCAGCTGTCCATCTCCCTGGAGAACGCCCGCCTCTACAGCGAGCTGGAGACCCTCTTTCGGCAGTACATGTCGCCGGACGTGGCCCAGTCACTGCTGGCCGACCCGCAGACCGCGGCGCTCGGCGGCGAGCTGGTGGAGCTGACCGCGCTCTTCGCCGACCTGAAGGGCTTCACGAGCTTCTCCGAGCGGGTGGCGCCCGGCGAGATCGTCGAGATGCTGAACCGCTACCACACCGCGGCCGTGCCCATCGTGCTCGGCAACGGCGGCACGATCGTGCAGTTCGTGGGTGACGCGCTGCTCGCGCTGTTCAACGCCCCCGCCCGGCAGTCCGACCACGCCCTCGCCGCGGTGCGGGCGGGCCTGGCGATGCAGGAGGCCGCCGAGGAGATCGCGGCGGGGATGCCCGGCTATCCCCGCTTCAGGATTGGCATCAATACCGGTGAGGCGCTTGTCGGAAACATCGGCAGCCCCGAGCTTCGCGGTTTCAACGCGATGGGCGACTGCGTCAACGTGGCCGCCAGACTTGAGGGAATCGCCGACCCCGGCAGCGTCGTGATCGGCCAGAGCACCCTCGACCTGATCGGCCCCCGGGCCCAGACTCGTTCCCTGGGCCCGCTCAACCTCAAGGGCAGGGAACAACCCGTCCATGCCCACGTGCTGTCCGGGCTCTCGTAGCAGCGCCTCTCGTCCCGGGAGTCGTACGGACACGATCGAGATCACCATGAGGTGGTTATGACTTCTTCCCCCGAACCGGGTGAGTTCATCACATTGCTCACGAGCGATGAGGTAGCGGCTCTGTACGCCGCCGGGCGTCCCCGGCGCTGGGACAGGGGCGCGACGATGTTCACCGAAGGCGACGTGAACGACTGGGTGGTCATCCTGACATCCGGCCGGGTCAAGGTGTCCTCGCACACCGCGATCGGCAGCGAGGTGGTCCTGGCGATCCGGGGACCCGGAGCGTTGCTCGGCGAGTTCGCGGCGATCGACGGGCTGCCCAGGTCCGCCACGATCACCGCCCTCGAACCCGTCGAAGGGGTCACGGTCCGCGACTTTCCCGCCTACCTGCGGGACCACGGGAGAGTCGCGGTGCTGCTCATGCGGATGGTGATCGGCAAGATGCGCGACTCCGACCGCAAGCGGATCGAGTACGGCGCGTTCGACACCACGGGCCGGGTGGCCACCCGGCTGGTCGAGCTGGCCGAGCGGTACGGCGAGCCCACCAACGGCGGGGTCCGGGTGACGTTGCCGCTCTCCCAGGACGAGCTGGCCGGCTGGACCGGGGCCTCCCGCGAGGCGGTCAGCAAGGCGTTGCGCTCCCTGCGCGACCGCGGGCTGATCGAGACGGGCCGCCGCCGCGTGATCATCCACGATTTGGAGGGTCTGCGCAGACGGGCGCGCTGAGGGCGCGCCTACCCGCGAGAGGGGAGGCGCCGCCCCCGGCGGTGACGAGCACCACGATCATCGCCTCCGGCCTGGCCCGGGACGCGATCCGGACGGGCGTGCCGTGCCCCGCCACCCGGCTGCCGTCCGTGCCGGATGTGGCCTGACGCGAGGCGCGAGCGGGTTGGCCGTGCTCTGTGGCGGGTCTGGATCAAGATCGACGTACAACGTACGTCAGACTGTAGCTCATGGTCGCAATCCCCCAAGACCTGCCCGGATCCCCTGAATACCTATCCAAACTCCGTTACGCGTGGCGGGTCTGCTCGGTCACCAGCCTCGGCATGGTCATGATCGGCATCTCCGGCAGCACGCTGAACGTCGCACTTCCCACCGTGGTCAGGCACTTTCACGCGGACGCGTTCGCGGCCGGCTGGGTCCTGCTGGCCTTCCTCCTCGTCAACACCGCGACGCTGGTGTTCTTCGGCCGGGTGGCCGACCTGCTCGGCCGGCGGGAGATCTATCTGGCGGGGTTCCTCCTGTTCACCGTCGGATCGCTGCTCGCCGGGCTCTCACCCGGCGTCTGGTTCCTGATCGCGATGCGCGCCGTGCAGGCGATCGGAGCCGCGATGGTCCTCGCCAACGGAACCGTGATCATCACCGACGCCTTCCCGCCGGACAGGCTCAGCCAGGGCATGGGCGTCTACATCGGCACCCTCTCGGTCGCCCAGCTCGCCGGCCCCACCCTGGGCGGCCTCATCGCCGAGACCGCCGGCTGGCAGTGGATCTTCTGGATGAACGTACCGGCCGGGCTGACCGCCCTGGTCTGGGGAGCGCTCACGCTGCGCCGGGGGCCCCGGGGGGCGCGCAGGCCGGTGGACGCGCTCGGCAACCTGATCGTGTTCGCCGCCCTCTCCGCGGCCCTGATCGCGCTCTCCGAGGCGGGGTCCCGGGGCCTGTCCAGCCCCGTGGTGACCGTCGGCATGGCGATCGCGGTGGCGCTGGTCCCGGTGCTGGTCCTGGTGGAGCGCCGGGCGTCGCACCCCGTACTCAACGTGCGCCTGTTCGGCGAGCGCATGCTGGCCTTCGCCAACCTCGCCTCCTTCTGCAACGCGCTGGCGCGCTCGGCGCTGATCCTGCTGATCGCCCTCTACTTCCAGGCCGCCAGGGGCGTCGACGCCGTCACCGCGGCCCTGGGCGTGCTCCCTGTCCCGATCGGCATGGCCCTGGCCTCCCCGGTCACCGGCGCCCTCGGCCGCCGGATCAGGCCGTACGCGCTGTCGGTGGGGGGCACCCTGATGAGCGCGGCCGGGCTGGGCATACTGCTCCTGAACACCGCTCCCGCCACGCCGTACTGGATCATCGGGGTTGGCCTGTTCCTGTGTGGCTGCGGCAGCGGCACCTTCCTGACCGGCAACACCACCCAGGTCATGGCGGCTCTGCCGGCGGGGAGCCTGGGAGTGGTGAACGGCTTCCGGCTTATGATCATGAATGTCGGGATCGTGCTGGGGGTCGCCCTCACGCTCAGCGTGCTGACCGGCTCGGTCAGCGCCGAGCTACGCGGGCAGGTGTACGCGGGCACGCTGTCGCGCCTCTCCCCCGTCGCCGTGGACCACCTGATGGCCGGCTTCCAGCGGACCTACGCCATGCTGTTCGCCGTTGCCCTGGCGGGCGCCCTGATGGCCTCGCTGGCCCGTCCCCGCCGCCGGGCCTGAGGGTCAGCGCTCGCCGGAGCGGGCGGACAGCGTCTCGATGCCCGCCATGAGGAGGTCGACGCCGAATGTGTCGTAGAGGTCGGGACGGCCGTCCTCGGAGAGGGGGACGGCCATCTCCACGATGTGCGGGTAGACGTCCGGCGGTAGTGACTGGAGCCTGACACGCTTGAGCCGCGTCCGCTCGGCCGCCTCCCGCTCGGTGAGCCCGGGGACACAGTGCTTCGTCGGACCGGCTGCCAGCGAGATCGCGCCCTGGAGCAGGAACTGGGAGATCAGGCAGCTCTCCTCGTAGGAGAATCCACCGCGCTTGGCCAGGCCGAGGGCCATGTCCCACACTCGCAGGAAGGCGGGCACCTCCATGTGGTCGACCTCGCTCAGCACGCCCGCCGCGCACGGGTGGCGCCGGAGCACCCTGACCAGACCGGCGACGAGCCCGCGGAGCCGCTCCTGCCACGGGCCCGCGTAGTCCCCCCCGTCGTCCCGGATCACGAAGCCCTCGACCAGGTGATCGGCCATGCCGACGGTCAACTGCTCCTTGTTCTTGAAGTGCCAGTAGAGCGCCATCGGGGTGACACCCAACTCCTGGGCGAGCCGCCGGATGGTCACCGCCTGTAGCCCTTCGGCGTCGCCGATCTCCAGCGCCTGCTCGACTACCGCCTCGCGGGTCAGTTTTCCCATCACGCTTGACAACTATACGCCGTACGGGTTCAACTGTGCACCGTACATGTACGACGTATAAGTACAACGTAGAGGGCGAGGAATGACAGACAGTCGCAGGTGGTGGGCTCTGGGAGCGATCTCGCTGGCCACCTTCATGACCTATCTCGACAACAACGTGGTGAACGTGGCACTGCCGACGATCCAGCGCGACCTCGGGCTGAGCATCTCGGGGCTGGAATGGATCGTGAGCGGCTACATCCTGGTGTTCGCCGGGTTGGTGCTCGTCGGCGGGCGCCTGGCCGATGTCTTCGGGCGGCGGCGGATCTTCCTGATCGGCCTGGTCGTGTTCACCGCGGCGTCGTTCGCCGCCGGGATGGCCACCGGCGGCGGCATGCTGATCGCCACCAGGGCGGTGCAGGGCGTGGGGGCGGCCTTCCTCACTCCCACGGCGCTGGCGCTGCTCACCTCGATCTTCCCGGACACCAGGGAGCGCGCGACGGCGGTCGGCCTGTGGAGCGCGGTCGGCGCGCTGGCCCTCGCCCTGGGGCCGCTGACCGGCGGGTTCATCAGCGAGCACTGGCACTGGGGCTGGATCTATCTCATCAACGTGCCGATCGGCGCCGTGACGCTCGGGCTCGGGCTCTGGGCGATCAGGACGCCCTCCGACGAGCCGGTACGGCGCGGCCTCGACGTCCCGGGCCTGGTGACGTCGAGTCTGGCCCTGTTCGCGCTGACCTACGCGCTCATCGAGGGTGCGGGGGCCGGGTGGACCTCGCCGGAGATCCTGGGCGCGTTCGGGATCGCGGCCCTGTCCGCGCTTGCCTTCGTGACGATCGAACTGAGGAGCCGGGAGCCGATGATCGACCTGTCGCTGTTCCGGTCGCGGGTGTTCAGCGGAGGCACGCTGTCAATGGGCCTGTGGTCGTTCGGGGTGTTCGGGATCTACTTCTTTACCGCGCTGTACCTGCAGAACGCCCTGGGCTTCTCACCCATCGAGGCCGGGGCGGCGTTCGTGCCGATGGCACTGTTGATGGCCGTCACCGCCGCCGTGGCCCCAAGGCTGGACCGGGCCCTGGGAACCGCGCGGACCGTGGCGGCCGGGCTCCTGCTGATGGCCGTGGCGATCTTCGGAATCTCCTTCGTCGGGCAGGACGGGTCGTTCGGCGACCTGCTGCCCTGGTTCCTCGTCTACGGGCTGGGCGGCGGCATGCTGGTGCCGCTCACCACGGCGATCCTGGGCACGCTCCCCGCGGGCAGGTCGGGGGTCGCCTCGGGCGTGCTGAATGTCTCACGCGAGATCTTCGGTCTGCTCGGGATCACGATTCTGGGGGCGATCCTCAGCGCGCGCCAGGCCACGTTCCTGGCCGAGGGGGCCGGGCAGCTGACCGCCTTCCTGGACGCGTACCGGTACACGCTGGTCGTCGCCGCGCTCATCGTGCTGGTGGGAGTGCCGGTCAGCCTGCTGTCACTGCGGACTCCCCGCTCCCCGGAGCGGCCCGTCACACCCGCCGAGCGCCCGGCGGTACCGATCGGCTAGAACCGGGACCGGCTCGCGCCCTTCTTGGGAGGGCCCGAGCCGGTACGGATCGCGTTCGTCACAGCGCGGCTCCCTCCTATATGCGGCATGACCGACATAATTGAGATGGTCGGCCCGGTCGGATCGGACACCTGGTGTCCTGCCCCGGGTCGTCCCGCTCCCCCTCGAAACCCACGTCACGCCGCTCGGCGAGCACGTCGCCACCTGGGCGTCCGGCAGGAGGAGCACATGCGTTCCGTCACACTGATGGGAGTGGCCGCCGCACTCATGATGGGTTCGGGTGTCCTGGCCGAGCCGGGTGCCGCCCCCACGCCAACCCCCAGCACCACACCCAGCCCCACCGCCACACCCACCGCCACACCCACCGCCACACCCACCGCCACACCCAGCGTCACGACCAGCGCCACATCCACGTCCGGCGCCACGACCAACGTCACCAGCAAAACCAACCAGACAGTGAAAATGCCCCCTATAGGGGGCAGGAACACCATCCCCAAGGCGCTGAAGAACGTCCCGTCGCTCCGCATCCTTCCCCCGTGGCCCCGCCAGGCCAGCCACGTCCGGATATTCGTGCACTGCCCTCCCTCGTCGAACCACGCGATCGTCGGCTCCACCGCGCTCAACCTGAAGGGGTCGAACCGTATCTACCGGGAGATCGGGGTAGGACTCTCCGACCGGGGATTGGCACACCGCGCCGCGTCCATCTCCTACTTCGCCCTGCCCGGACCCCACGGAGCCTGCCTGAAGTGCGTGAAGGTCACGATGAACAAGAAAACCCGGATCAGGCGGATCCGGGTGACCGGCCGGGCCTCTGCCCCGCTCTTCGTACGGAGGTTCAGCATCTGGCAGTTCTTCGACTGATCGGGTGTCGCCAACGGGTCCGATCCTCGTGGCTCTCACCTGAGCCACGAGGATCAGACCAGTGCTTCCCGGAAGCGGAGACGGCGATCAGGAGCCGATCTTGCCGCCCTTCGCGTGCCAGGCGACCACGACGGACGGGCGGGGCTGGGAGGTGCCGCCGTCCGGCCAGTGGCTGCTGGGAGCCTCGGGGGTGGCGCCGTTGGTCTCGCCGGGGTGCTGCACGGCCACGAAGACGCTGCGCTGGTCCGCGCTGACCAGCGGGCCGCAGGTCTCCGCGCCGACCGGCACGCTCAGGAACTGCTTGAGGTGGCCGCGCTCGGAACCGCGGACCGGCATGACGAACAGGCCGTCGTTGGCACCGAGCTGGCTGCCGTCCGTGGCGATCCAGAGGTTGCCGTCGGCGTCGAAGGCCACGTTGTCCGGGCAGGAGATCGCCGAGACCTTGGTCTTGTCGAACCCGGCGAAGTAGGTCGCGGGGTCGTTCGGATCGCCACAGACCAGCGGCAGGGACCAGGCGAAGGTCGTGGCCCCGGCGTCGTTCCGCCGCTCGACGATCTCCAGGATGTGGCCGTGCTTGTTGGCCGGGCGCGGGTTGGCCTCGTCCACCTGGGCCGGAGTCCGGTTGGTGTTGTTGGTCAGCGCCACGTAGACGCCGCCGGTGACGGGGTTGCGCTCCACGTCCTCGGGACGGTCCATCTTGGTCGCCCCGACCTTGTCGGCCGCCACCCGGGTGTAGACGAGCACCTCCGCGGCCGTCATCCCCGGCACGTGCGAGACGTTACCGGTGACCAGCGGGATCCACTCGCCCGAGCCGTCGAACTGCCCGTCGGCCGGGAGCCTGCCGGTGCCGTCGATCTCGGTGGCGGGGCTGTCTCCGGTGAATCTGGCCACGTACAGCGTGCCGTCGTCCAGCAGGTCCCGGTTGTTCCGGTCGAAGCCGGGAATGTAGCGCTTCCTGGAGACGAACTTGTAGACGTACTCGAACCGGGAGTCGTCCCCCATGTAGGCCACCACCCGGCCGTCGGCGGCCAGGGAGGTGGTGGCGCCCTCGTGGGCCAGCCTGCCCAGGGCGGTGCGCTTGATCGGGGTGGAGTCCGGATCGAACGGGTCGATCTCCACGATCCAGCCGGTACGGTTGATCTCGTTCGGGTGTTTCGCCAGGTCGAACCGGTCCTCGACCCGGTCGAACCTGCGGTTTCCACTCGGGATGCCCGTCGTGGCGCTCACCCCGTACCGGGTGAGGTAGGGCTTCTGCGCCTCGGGCACGCCGTTGCCGTTGACGAAGTACTGGTTGAAGTTCTCCTCGCCACTGAGCACCGTGCCCCACGGCGTGGTGCCGCCCGCGCAGTTGTTCAGCATGCCGACCGGCGTGGTGCCCTTCGGGTCGGCCGCGGTCTTCAGCAGGTCGCTGCCGGCCGCCGGGCCGGTGAACCTCATCCGGGTCTGCACGGTGATGCGACGGTTGTAGCGACGGGAGCCCTTGGTCACCAGCCTCCACTGGCCGGAGGCGCCCACCCGCTCGACCTCGACCACCGAGCCGCCGTGCGCGGCCATCGCGATCCTGATCTGCTCCTCCGTCGCGGCGGTGCCGTCCGTGTAACCGCGGAACATCAGGTTCTCGTCGGTGTACTCGTGGTTGACCCAGAGCAGGCCACGGTGCTGCCCCAGTTGGAAGAGCGTCACGTAGTCGCAGTTGTAGCCGAACTGCTTGGCCTGCGCGGCGGCCGTCTGGTTCTCGAAGTCGAACGCCGGAGCGCCGGGCAGCACCGGGTCACCCCAGCCCACCACGACCGCCGACAGGTAGCCCGTGGGGACCGTCACCTTGTCGTCGGTGTTCGGCGCGATGGCGGTGAAGCGCGGGCCGCCCTTCCGGCCGGTGGCCTTCGCCCCCCGGTCCGGGTCGGCGACGGCCGGGAGCGCCGTACCGACCCCCACCCCGGCGACGACGGCGCCCAGGGCGCCCGCGCGCAGCACCCCGCGCCGGGTCATCGCCTCGGCGACCACGTCGCCGAAGTAGGTGTTGTCACTGGTGTTCATCACATCGTGGGCGCACTGGTCACCGCAACGGAACCGGCAGGTGAGCGCGCTGCGGCCACCCTTGTGAGGGCTCATGAGCAGGGGCAGCAGGCGGCGCGGCGACATGTTCGCCACAGGGTCCTCCAAAAAGGGGTGGAGTCTTACCGCCCGGACGCTACGTGCGCCGGCCAAACCTGAGGTGAACGACATTTGCCCGGACGGTGAACCGTTCGGTGGAGCGGGCCCGGCGATCATCGGAATCAAGCAGCTCGGCGGTGTCCTGTCGTCGGGACGGCCCGCTCCGGCGGGCATCATGGAGGGCGTGCCGCCTTACAAGCCCGACCCCGCCAAGGTTCACGCCGCTCTCGACACCCAGCTGAGCTCCCTCGACGAGCCGCCCTACGACGGTCCTACCGGGGTCACGGCGCTGCTGGACGCCTGCGTGAGCGTGGTGCTGCGAGCCTTCGAGCACGAGATCCGCCCGGAACGGGAGATCACCCGCTTCGCCGTACGGCACCTGCTGGACAGGCTGGCGACGGCCGCTCCCGGCCGGACCGTCGAGGTCCGGGTCCCGCCCTACGCGGCGGTGCAGTGCGTGGCAGGTCCCCGGCACACCCGCGGCACCCCGCCCAACGTGGTGGAGACCGACGCGCGCACCTGGCTGGACCTGGCCACCGGCCGTCTGACCTGGTCCGCGGCGATGGCCGCCGGTAAGGTCGCGGCGAGCGGAGCCCGCGCCGACCTGTCGGAGCACCTGCCGCTGCGATAGCTCTGCGCACAGCGGGACGGCGAGCCCCCTGAAGGCCCGCCGTCCCGCCGCCCCTCAGGGGGTGGGCTGGATCCGGACGCCGAACCTGTCCTCGATGCAGCGCTGCTGTAGCTCCGGTGGCAGGTTGGCGCAGTCGCCGATCTTGCTGTAGAGCCAGCTCAGGAACGCCGCCGCGATGATCAGAGTGAGGACGCTCAGCGCTATGCCCACCCAGGCCCTGCCCGGGGCGGACTTCTTGACGAGCGCGACGATGCCGACGATCAGGCCGACGATCGCCACCAGCACACCGAGGCCGCAGACGACGAGCGACACGATGGCCACGATCCCGAGCACGAGCGCGGCGGTGCCGAGCCCGTCGCTCTGCCTGCGCCCCTCACCCGGATACGCCGGGTAAGGCGCGGCGCCCGGATAGGCGGGCATGCCAGGCGGCGGGTACGGCGGCGGCTGGTAGGGGCCTGGCGCGCCCTGAGGCGGCTGGTAGGGGCCCTCCGCGGACGGCGTCTGCGGGCCGGGACCTCCGTAGGGCTGCCCGGCCTGCTGGGCCTCCCCGTATCTCGGCTGCTCCCCGTAGCCGTGCCGGCCCGAATAGCCCGGCTGGGGAGTGCCGGGAGCGGGCTCGGTGGGCTCGGTGGGCCGAGGCTGGGCCGCGGGTTCCGCTGAGGGCTCAGGCGGTTCGTAGCGCGAGGGCTGGGTGGGGCCGGGGTGGTCAGGGCCGCCCGGAGCCTCCGAGGCGCCCTCCCAGCCGGGATACGCGGCGGGCGTGGCACCGGGCACGGGGTGCGGCGGCCGTTCCTCCGGTTCGGGGACTTCCCGCTCCCGCCCACCGGACTCCGGCGTCTCGTCCCCCTTGGGGGCGTCCGGATCACCGGCCTGGTCAGGCTGGGGGACCTCCGGCGCGACCGGCGTGTCCGGATGCGGCGGCACCCTCGGCTCTTCGGGAACGGGGGGCGGTGGCCGGTTCGGCGTCTCGCCGGGGTCGGGTACGGGCGACTCGGGATCCGGCTCCTTCCACGGCTCCCGCCGCGGATCGGGCTGGTTCGGGTCCACAGGTGTTGTCACGTCTCTTCTCCCGACGCTTGGGCATGCCGGATATCTCACACTCCCCTGTCACCTGCCGACGAAACAGGCTGACACGGCAAAACACCGATGATCGTTCGGTCAGGGTGCGACATGCCACGGAACGGACCCTAGGTGCGAGCAGGGAAGAAGCCGACCTAGAATGAAGCATGTGTTGAAGGGCGACGGCCATCTGAGCCATGACCTTGACCCCCACGACCGGCCTCCGAAGGACGCATGTGGCGTCTTCGGGGTCTGGGCTCCTGGGGAGGAAGTCTCCAAACTCACCTACTACGGACTGTACGCGTTACAGCACCGCGGTCAGGAGTCCGCGGGCATCGCGGTCAGCGAGGGCAGCAGGATCCTCGTCTACAAGGACATGGGACTGGTCTCCCAGGTCTTCGACGAGTCCGTGCTCGGCACCCTCCGCGGCCACCTGGCGATCGGCCACTGCCGCTACTCGACGACCGGGTCGAGCGTCTGGGAGAACGCGCAGCCGACGCTGAGCTCGACCGAGGGTGGCGGGCTCGCACTCGCCCACAACGGAAACCTGATCAACACCCCGGTGCTGGCCAGGCGTCTGGCCCCGGGTTCCACCCGGGCGACCACCGACACCGAGGTGCTGACGTCGCTGCTGGCCCAGGATCGCAGCCAGTCCATCGACGACGCGGCCGCCGAACTTCTTCCGCAGGTCAGGGGCGCCTACTCGCTCGTCTTCATGGACGAGCGGACACTTTACGCGGCCCGTGACCCCCAGGGCGTCCGCCCGCTGGTCCTGGGGCGCCTGGAGCGCGGCTGGGTGGTCGCCTCCGAGACCGCGGCCCTGGACATCGTGGGCGCCACGTTCGTCCGCGAGATCGAACCGGGTGAGCTGATCACCATCGACGAGCGCGGCGTGCGCTCGCGGAAGTTCGCGCTCGCCGAACCCAAGGGCTGCCTGTTCGAGTACGTCTACCTGGCCCGTCCGGACACCACGATCGCCGGGCGCGGCGTGCAGACCACGCGCGTCGAGATCGGCCGCATGCTGGCCCGCGAGCACCCGGTCGAGGCCGACCTGGTCATCCCCACGCCAGAGTCGGGCACCCCCGCCGCCGTCGGCTACGCCGAGGAGAGCGGGATCCCGTACGGCCAGGGCCTGGTCAAGAACTCCTACGTGGGCCGGACCTTCATCCAGCCGTCCCAGACGATCCGCCAGCTGGGCATCCGCCTGAAGCTCAACCCGCTGAAGGAGGTCGTCGCCGGCAAGCGTCTGGTCGTCGTGGACGACTCGATCGTCCGGGGCAACACCCAGCGGGCGATCGTCAAGATGCTGCGCGAGGCGGGCGCCAGGGAGGTGCACGTCCGGATCTCCTCCCCGCCGGTCAGCTGGCCGTGCTTCTACGGCATCGACTTCGCCACCCGGGCCGAGCTGATCGCCGGTTCGCTCAGCGTGGAGGAGATCCGCGCCTCGCTCGGCGCCGACTCGCTCGGATACATCTCGCTGGAGGGCCTGACCAAGGCCACCACGATCCCCGCCGACCGGCTCTGCCGCGCCTGCTTCGACGGTAACTACCCGATCCCGATCGACCAGGACAACGTGGGCAAATACGTGCTGGAGGCCAAGCATTGAGCAGGTCAGGCAGTCAGACCGCCCGGCCGACGAGAGAGGCCCCATGACCAGCTACGCGGCCGCAGGAGTGGACATCGACGCGGGTGAGCGCGCCGTCGAGCTGATGAGGTCGAAGGTCGCGCGGGCCCGGCGGCCCGAGGTCGTGGACGACGCCAGCGGCTTCGCCGGCCTCTTCGACGCCTCGGCCCTGCTGTCGTACCGGCGGCCGCTGCTCACCACGTCGACCGACGGCGTCGGCACCAAGGTCATGCTGGCCCAGCGGCTGGGCAAGCACGACACGATCGGCCTCGACCTGGTCGGCATGGTCGTGGACGACCTGGTGGTCTGCGGCGCCGAGCCGCTGTTCATGACCGACTACATCGCCTGCGGCAAGGTCGTTCCCGAGCGGATCGCCGAGATCGTGGGCGGCATCGCCGAGGGCTGCCGCCTGGCGGGCTGTGCCCTCATCGGCGGGGAGACCGCCGAGCACCCCGGAGCCATGGGCGCCGACGAGTACGACCTCGCGGGCGCCGCCACCGGCGTGGTGGAGGCCGACCGGATGCTCGGCCGGGACAGGGTCCGCGAGGGCGACGTGGTCCTCGCGCTGGCCTCCTCCGGCGTGCACTCCAACGGCTACTCGCTGGTCCGGCACATCATCGACCGGGCCGGGCTGTCGCTGGAGGCCGAACTGCCCGAGCTGGGCCGGACACTGGGCGAGGAGCTGCTGGAGCCGACCAGGATCTACTCACTCGACTGCCTGGAGCTGGCCCGCACGGTCGACGTCCACGCGTACGCGCACATCACGGGCGGCGGCCTGGCGAGCAACCTGGCCCGTTCGCTGCCCGACGGGCTGGACGCGCTGCTCGACCGCTCGTCATGGACCCCGCCCGCCGTCTTCGAGGTGCTCGCCGGACACGGCCAGGTGGCCCAGGCCGACATGGACCGCACGTTCAACCTGGGCGTGGGCATGACCGCGATCGTCGCCGCGGAGGCCGTGCAGCCCGCCCTGGCGCTGCTCGGCGAGCGTGACCTTCCGGCCTGGGTGCTCGGCGAGATCGTCGAGGGCTCCGGCCAGGCACGTTTCCGATGACCCGATGGATCTTCCCCGCCCCGGGCCGGGGCGGGGAAGATCCCGGATGAGTCGAGTACCACGAAAAGCGCCCCGGACCACCGGAGCGCCGCATATTGTCGACTCCCAGCGAGAAGGACACCCGGCCGCTATGTGCTCACCGCCGGGTGCCCTGCTCACCGTCAAACCGAAACCCGCCTAGCGGCGCCCGGATGTCCCGTCGTCGCGGTCATCCTTGGAGCCGAAGTCATCGGCGTAATCGGCGTACCGATCCGCCAGCTCGTCGTAGGCGTCGTTGGAGTCGTCGTTGTGGTTGGAGTCATCTCTGACTCCGAGCTCGTCGCGAAGACGCTCAAGATCAGTGCCACCGCTGTTGTACTTCAGCTGGCGAGCAACCTTGACCTGCTTGGCCTTTGCTCGGCCGCGCCCCATTGGCTCGACCCCCTCGTGTGGGGTCGTGCCCGACCCCTCGTCGCTAACGCACCACGCACTGACGCCACCTGACTTGAGGCGCCAGCTCTCGTTCGCCTACAACCGTACCCGTTTTACGCCCGGCTCGGTACGCCGTATGGGCGTGTGGGGCTAGTGGCCCAGCCAAATGCCCCTAATTCGCCCGACTTCCGACATTCTTCGCTCAGCCAGCCTATCGGCTGCGACAGCCGGAGGAACGCCGTCCTCCGCCGCAGTGGAGAAGATCTTAAGAGTCGTGTCGTAGATCTGGGTGGCCTTTGCCCGCGCCCGGTCCATGTTGAACCCGGCGATCTCGTCCGCGACCTGGATCACCCCGCCGGAGTTGACCACGTAGTCGGGCGCGTAGAGGATTCCCCGGTCGGCGAGCTGCTTCTCCACCCCGGGATGGGCCAGCTGGTTGTTGGCCCCGCCGCAGACGATCGTGGCGCGCAGGCGGGCCACCGTCTCGTCGTCCAGCGCCCCGCCGAGGGAGCACGGCGCGTAGACGTCGATGTCGGATCCGGTGAGCTCCAGCCGGTCTGCGACCACCTCCACCCGCGGGTGGCGCCGCAGCAGCCGCTCCACGGCCGCCTCGCTCACGTCGCAGACCACGACCTCGGCGCCGTCCTCGACCAGGTGATCGACCAGGCGGTGGCCGACCTTGCCCACGCCCTCGACACCGACGCGCCTGCCGCGCAGCGTCGGCGTGCCGTAGGCGTACTCGGCGGCGGCGCGCATGCCCTGGAAAACGCCGTAGGCGGTCAGGATCGACGAGTCCCCGGCTCCGCCGTTGGCCAGCGTGCGGCCGGTCACGTAGGAGCTCTCGCGGGCCACGACGTCCATGTCCTCGCTGTAGGTGCCGACGTCACACGCGGTGTAGTAGCGGCCCCCGAGCGACTGGACGAACCGGCCGTAGGCGCGCAGCAGCGCCTCGCTCTTGTCCTTCGCCGGGTCGCCGATGATGACGGCCTTGCCGCCACCGAGGTCGAGTCCCGCCAGGGCGTTCTTGTAGGCCATCGCCCGTGAGAGATTGAGCACGTCCGCCAGCGCGGCCTGCTCGCTCTCGTAGGGGTAGAACCTGGTGCCGCCCAGGCCTGGGCCCAGGGCCGTGTTGTGGATGGCGATGATGGCCCGCAGGCCACTGTGCTCGTCGGAGCAGAAAACGACCTGCTCGTGCCTGTTCTGGCCGGTTACCGGGCCCGCGTCCTTGTGGGACAGCCCGAAGACGTCGGTCACTGTGGTGACTCCCAGTCGTCAGTTCCCGCCGCTCCGTCGCGGCGGAGATCACCTTCAGCGTAACCACAACCCCGCAGCGGGACGACTCACGCGAAGGTCTCATCACGTTTGACGAGGGGGCCGCCGGGTACGCCGCCTCGCCGCCGTGGCTCCCGCGTTCGAAACGGTCAGGCTCTCGAAGGAGCGGAGGAGTCGCCCGGACGGCGGCCACGAAAGCCGGTCCGGTACGGACAGCGGCCCGTCGTTCGTGACACGATGCGGACGTGCTGCCCTACGCCGCGTACCTCCGCGTCTACGAGCCACTGGTCGCGTTCACCCCCGCGGAGCGCGTCTCGTGGGCCGCCTACGCCGAGGCGGCCGACCGACCGCGCCGAGCCGGCGCCCTCCACGCCGAACACGGCGAGGCGGTGCGGCGCCTCCTGGGGATCCCACCGACCCCGGCACCCGCCCAGGAGAGCCCCAACGCCTATCTGAGGCGCGTGGAGGAGGTCCTGTACGTCTGCCCATGGCAGAGCAGGCTGAGGTCGTGGCTGGCCTTCTCACGCTTCCGTGGGGCGACCCCGCCCAAGCTGATGGAGCGGTTCGTGCCACCCGCCGTCGCGGAGCAGACCGCCGACGACTTCGACCGGTTCAAGCGCCGTACCGACTCGGCCGCGCTGCGCACGCACATCCGCGGCTCCACCTGGCACGTTCCGACCTCGTGGTTCGTCCCCTTCGACGGCAACGAGCGCTGGCTGGTCATCGACGGCGACGGGGGCCAGGGGGGCACGACCACCACGCGCAATCTGATCTACGTCACCTCCATGGCCCATGCCAGGCGCCGCAGCGCCCGTGCCCTGCAGATCATCAGGAGGCAGGTCGGCGAGGTCTCGATCACCGCCGAGGTCGAGGACGTGGCGCGCTGGCTGGAGGAGTTCCACCCGCATTCGCTGGTCGAGCTCGACTACGGCGGCATCGTCAACCTCATGGACGACGAGACGCTCCAGGCCGACGAGTCCGTGGCGGAGCTCGCGGCGGCGCTGACAGGTCTGGAAAAAGGCGAGGAAGAACTGGCGTTCGCCATGTACCAGCGCGTCATCCTCCGCTGGCGATCAATACAACTTCTCGAATCGGCAAACTGACTCGCAAATCATCCCTTCGACCTGCGTAAGTAGGTCCGTCGATGACCGGGGATGCACCTACGAACTGAGTAGTTTGCCGTTTTCACTGCGATACCACGAAACGTGTCGCTAGAATCACCGAGCGTGACAACAACACGTGCACAAGAGAGATGAGTCACTCAAAGACTCGCCAATCGCTCTACGTGGCTGTATGGTCACATCGGGTGATGCCGTATATGGCCCAAACTGCCGCACGCAATGGCCATAGGCGGACATCCGTGACAAGCGTCAAGTCGCAGGATCGCTGTCGCCGGTCCACATGGAGGAGAGGCCGCACAAATGTCAGCTCGTACACCCGAGGCAGAGCCGCTGCTCACCCCGGCGGAGGTCGCAACCATGTTCCGCGTCGATCCCAAGACCGTGACCCGGTGGGCGAAGGCGGGCAAGTTGACGTCCATCCGCACCCTGGGTGGACACCGCCGGTACCGGGAGACCGAGGTTCGCGCGCTGCTCGCGGGGATTCCGCAGCAGCGCTCAGAGTAAGACGGGGGCCGTCACTGACCTAGGGGGATTGGTGCGCGCTCACCCTGTGAGCGCGTAGGCCACACAGGTTTATGGGGAGCGGCGTCGCCCGCCCGGCGCCGCCCCAGCCACCTGCCCGGCGTCTTTCCCGGACCGTGGATCAGCTCGTCTGGTCCCGGAGCAGGTTGTCCAGCAACTCGCCGACCTGCGAGTCGTGCTTGGCCGCCACACCGAGCAGCGCCACCATGTGGTCGACCAGCATGCGCTCCAGGGCCGGCCGCTCGATGTCGCGGTGCTCCAGCCAGTCGAGGCCCGCGGTCTCGACGGAGGCGATCCAGGAACGCAGCGTGATGCGGAGCGCGGGGCCGGGCTCCTCGACCCGCATCTGCTTCATGATCAGTATGAACAGCCGGTTCCTGACCGAGTCGACGATCTCCCCGATGTCGCCGCTGCGGTTGGCGGGACCGCCCCTGAGCAGCGCGGCGAAACCCGCCGCGTGCTCCTCCACGAAGTCGAAGTATCGGGTGAGCCCTCCAGCCAGCTCGTCCAGCGGGCGGCCGTCCTCGTGGGGCTTGAGCCTTGCCTCCAACTGGGCCGCGGCGCTTTTCAGCGCGGCGACGTAGAGCTCCTGCTTGCCGCCGAAGTAGTGGTAGACCAGAGCCCGCGACGCGCCGGCCGCGGAGGCCACGTCATCGATCGACACGTCTTCCGCGTCCCGCCTGCTGAACAGCTCCAGGGCCGCCGCCATGAGCTCCTCACGGCGCCGGTCCACGCTGAGCCTGCGCCGCGCCGGTCGCGCGTCACCCGCCGCAGGTTTCGCCTGTTCGGCGGCTCCGGATGTCGAACCCACACCGTGCAGACTATCGGAGTCGGTATGCACGGCGTTGAGGTCAAGATCGGAGTTCCCTACCCCGGAGGCCGTACCCCATTCGGAACTCGATCGTTTTGAGTGACAGGTGCCCATCCACCATCGCGGGGGAGAGCCATGTCAGGACCGCCGGTCAACACCACCGTCACCCGAGCCCGCGGGTTCGCCGAGCCCGTCTTATCCGACGGGTGCGGACCACGCCCGAGACCCACGATCCGCAATGTGGCCGAACGGGCCGGTGTCTCCAAATCACTGGTCTCGCTCGTTCTGCGCGGATCGCCACACGTCAGCGAGCATCGCAGGCAGGCCGTGCTCCAGGCGGCCAGAGACCTCGGCTACCGGCCCAACGCGGTCGCGCGCAGCCTGGTCGAGGGCCGTACCCATCTGGTCGGGGCGCTCGTCGCCGACCTGCACAACCCGTTCTACGCCGAGTTCCTGGACGGCCTGCAGGAGAGCCTGCACGGCGACGGGCTGAGGCTCCTCATCGGCAACAGCCAGTGGGACCCCGCCTTCGAGGACGAGGCGGTCGAGGCATTCCTCGAACTGCGCGTCGACGGGCTCGTCCTGCTCGGCATCGCGCCCACCAGCGGGACGCTCATCGAGGCCACCGGCTACACGCCCACGGTCGTGGTGGGCGAGCGCGACATCGACCTCGGCGGCGTGGACATCGTTGTCGACGACGACCAACTCGGCGCCCGTCTGGCCGTCGACCACCTCGTGGAGCTCGGCCACCGCCGAATCGCCCACATAGAGGCCTCGGGCATCTCCTCCGGGCGCTTCCGGTGCGAGGGTTACCTGGTCGCGATGCGCAGGCACTCCCTGGCCCCGTACATCATGGTCGAGGAGGGGGCCTCCAGCGAGGAGGGCGGCGCGCGGGCCGCGCACAGCCTGCTCACCCGCGACCCCCGGCCCACAGCGATCTTCGCCGCCAACGACCTGGTGGCCATGGGCGTGCTCTCCGCGGCCGCCGAGCTGGGCCTGCGGGTTCCCGAGGACCTGTCGGTGGTCGGGTACGACAACATCCACCGTGCCGGGACCCAGCCGATCTCGCTGACCACCGTGGACCAGCCCCGCCGCGCCATGGGCCGTTCCGCCGCCGCGCTGCTGAACGACCGGATCGGCGACCCCGGCAAGGCCTCACGCCTGCGCCAGGTCGCGCCGCAGCTGGTCGTACGGAACAGCACGAGTTCCACCGAGCGCTGAAGCGCCTGCCTGGAGCGTTACAGGACGCCCAGGCAGGCTTCATCAACTCCCCAAAATCAGGTCAACATCGCGAACGCCGGTGTGCCGCCGGTGTTGACTCTGGCCGAGACGAGGGGGGTAACAATGCGTGATCCAGAACTGGTGTCATGCGCCCAGCGGGCCGCCGCCGAGCTTGAGCGGGCGTGGGCGCACTGGCGGGCCGCCCGGGGCCGCAGCGGAGACGCCGGAGCCGAGTCCGTCGCCAGTTACGTGGCCCATTCGATCGACCACCCGTGGGGGCGTCCGCGCGTGGTCCTCGGGCTGGACGCCGAGGACGCCAGGGAACTCGCCTCGCTCCTGCAGAAGCAGGAGGTCGGCGAGCACGCCTGGTAACAGAAGGTGACAGCCGGGTACATATCGCGACAACGGCCTACCCATGTCGTCGCGCCGCGTAAGTTGGGTGGTTGACGACCTACTTGGGGGCGATGAGCGTGACCGGCAGAGCACTCGCGACGGCCCTTGTCCTGTGCGGCCTGAGCGCCGCCGCCTGCGGCGGCGGCACCGCGGACCTCGCGCGAGATCGTGTGGGAGTCCCACCGGCGGCCGCCACGACCGCCCGCCCCGTGACCGGCGACACGGCCGCCCCCCTGACCGGCCCCGCGGCCGGCGCGGCGAGCGGTTCCGCGGCGAGTCCCACCGCGGCCGGAAAACCGCTGAGCGGCAAGGTCGTGGTCATCGACCCCGGCCACAACGGGCAGAACTACCGTCACCCTGCGGAGATCAACAAGCAGGTCGACGTGCTGACCAAGCGGAAGGCCTGCGACACCACGGGCACCGCCACCGCGAACGGCTACAGCGAGGCCGCCTTCGCCTGGGACGTCTCCCAGCGCCTGGACAAGATCCTCAAGAGCCGGGGCGCGAAGGTGGTGCTGACCCGCCAGAACAACAACGGCGTCGGACCGTGCATCACCCAGCGGGCCGCGATCGGCAACAAGGCCAAGGCGAACGCGGCGATCTCGATTCACGCCGACGGGGCGGGCCCCGCCAACCACGGCTTCCACGTGATCATGCCGAAGAAGATCAACGGCCCGGTCGACCCGGTGGTCAAGGACTCCGAGGGGCTCGGCATCGACGTGCGCGACGCCATGAAGCGCGGCACCGGCCTGTCGTACTCCACCTACATCGGCAAGGCGGCCCTGGACTACCGCAACGACCTCGGCGGACTGAACCTCTCCACGGTTCCCAAGATCTTCGTCGAGTGCGGCAACATGAAGAACCCGACCGAGGCGGCCAAGTTCCAGCAGGCGGCGTTCCGGCAGAAGATCGCACTCTCCCTGGCCAACGGGCTGCAGCAGTACCTGACCCACTGAGGCCCGCTCAGCCTCTCGCCGGACCGGCCAGGCCCAGCGACCTGAGGTTGTCCTCGGCCGGGTGGCGGCGCGCGGCCGGACCGGCCGCGAAGGCCCGCAGGATGTTCCCCGTGGCCCTGCGGACGAAGGAGGCGGCCCGTTCCGTGACGCCGTGGCCGCAGCGGGCTCCCCGCATCGCGCACACCCAGCGCATCGTGCCCGAGGAGAACACGGCGGCGCCGCTCGGCACCGTGTAGTAGGCACTGTGCGCGACCGTGGAGCGTCCGCCGCAGTCGACCGGGGAGACGGACAGGACCTCCATCGGGCGAGGCACGCCCGCACCGACCCGGTCGGTCTCCACCCCCACCATGCCGGGGAAGGTGGTGCCGCGCCGCACCCCGGTCCCCTTGAAGATCCAGTTGCCGGGACGCCAGACCACGTAGGCGGACTCGGAGGGGAAGCAGTCGTACATCGGGCCGGTCAGCGAGCTCTCCGGCCTGCCGGTCGCGCGCCACAGGACCGTGTGGGCGTCCTCGGCGGCGTCCTTGTGGCAGACGACCAGGCGGCGGTGGCCCAGAGGCGTCGCGGCGAAGCGGATCCGCCAGTAGACGGCGTTGGCTCCGAGGAAGGCGAGGTTGGTGCCGTGGTCACGGGCCGCCTCGACGGTGCGGCGCATGCGTGCCGACCAGTACTCGTCGTGGCCCAGGGAGACCAGGCCCCTTGCCCCGTCGAGGAGGTGCGGGTCGCGGTCGAGATCCGCGCTCGTGACATAGGCGAGCGGAACACCGCTGTGCTCGGCGACCTCGATGGCGTCGCGCTCCATGTCCAGGAAGAGCCGCGCTCCCGATGTGTCGTAGGGGCGGTCGAAGCTGACCGCGCGGGACCTGTCCTCGAAGCCGCCGGGCCCTCTGTAGAGGCTGCGGCCACCCCAGTCGTTGTACGCCTGCCAGGTGGTGACCGCGTTGACGACGACCAGGCGTCCCCTGGTGGAGGTGGACCTGACGGTGAGCGGCACGTAGCGACTGCCTCCGCTGGCGGCGTCCAGCCTGATCAGGTAGGAGCCCTCCGGCCAGCCGGAGGTGTCCACCTCGGGGCCCGGCTTCCAGTGGGCGGCGGTCACCGTGCGGGTGGCGGCGATCGTCCTGGCCGGGGCCTGCCTCATGCCGGGCAGCCCGCTCGCCCGCCAGACCTGCCTGGCCCCGGCTCCGCCGTACCAGCCCATGCGGAAGGCCCTTGCGGTGTAGCGGTCGGCGGTGGTTGAGACGTACAGCCGGAAGCTCTCTCCCGGCGGCACGCTCACCCGGTCGGCGAAGCCCTCGATCTCGTGCTCGGCGCCGCGGTGGCGCACTCGCCAGTCAGGGGTGCCCGGCCTGGCGTTCTCGATCGCGGTGGCGTCCGCCGCCCCGGCGCTCCGCACCGCGGACGCCGACGTCGAGGGAGTGGGCGAGGGCGGCTCCGCGGGCCGCTCGGCGGTGGCGCCACATCCGGCGACCAGCAGTATCGCCATCAGGGTCATCAGCGGTGTACGGGCCGAATGCCAGGACGTTTGGAACATGAGCAGCAGCATGTCCATCTGGAAGATCCTCCGCGTTCCTCCCCCGCCGGTCTTGGGTGGTTCTTGGCCTCATGATCCGGATCGGCAAAGTAAACGGCTTATCCGCCGATGGGTTTGGCATGATGCGAACCATGACTGACCTCCTTCCGCTTCCTGCCGCGTACACGTCTGTGGACGGCTCCCTCGGGCTCTCTCCCGAAGTCGGTGTCCAGGGCCCCGCCGGGCTGGTCGACGCGGTACGGCTCGCACTCGCCGTACTCGACCCGCGTCCCGACGGGGCAGGTGTGATCAGGGTGGAACCCGACGCGTCGCTCGGCGCCGAGTCGTACACCCTGGACGTGACGGCCCAGGGCGTGCGGATCGCGGCCGGAGACCGCGCCGGGGCCTTCTACGCGGGCCAGACGCTCCGGCAGCTGCTCCCCGCCGCGGCGTTCCGCGCGGTGGCGGGGACGGGCTGGAGCGTCCCCCTCGGCCAGGTGCGGGACGCGCCCCGGTTCTCCTGGCGCGGGGTGCACCTGGACGTGGCACGGCACTTCATGCCCAAGCGCGAGGTGCTCAGGATGGTCGACCTCATGGCGGCGCACAAGCTGAACCGCCTCCACCTGCACCTGGTGGACGACCAGGGCTGGCGGGTCGAGAGCCGCAGGCACCCGCGGCTGCACGAGGTGGGCTCGCACCGCCCGCGCACGGTCACCAGCTACTACCGGGAGGACCTCGCCTTCGACGACGTGCCGCACGGCGGCTACTACACGCTGGACGACCTCGCCGAGATCGGCGCCTACGCGCGGGCCCGCGCCGTGACCGTCGTGCCCGAGATCGACGTGCCGGGACACGCCTCGGCGATCCTCGCCGCCTATCCCGAGCTGGACGCCCGCGCCACCGGCGGCCGGCGACCCGAGCCCTTCCGGGTGCTGGAGCGCTGGGGCATCTCCCCCGCGATCCTGTCCCCGCTGCCCGGCACCGTCGACTTCCTGACCGACGTGTTCGACGAGATCCTGGCGGCGCTGGGCGAGACCCCGTACGTCCATATCGGCGGGGACGAATGTGTGCTCGACGACTGGGCGGCCTCCCCCGAGATCGTCGCCTTCCAGGCGGAGCTGGGGCTGGGAAGCCTCGCCGACCTGCACGCCTGGTTCCTGCGCCGGCTGGCGGACGTGCTGGCGACGCGTGGCAGCCGGGCCGTGGTGTGGGACGAGGCGTTCGTCAGCGGCATGCTCAGGCCCGACACGATCGTGATGCCCTGGCGCGGCCCCGGGGTGGCCAGGCGCGCCGCCGCGGCCGGGCACGACGTGGTGCAGACTCCGGTCTTCCCGCTGTACTTCGACTACGCCGAGGCCGCGTCCGAGCTGGAGCCGGTGGCGATCGGCGACGCGATCACCGTCTCGGACGTCGCGGCCTTCGCCCCGGCGCCACCGGAGTGGACGGCCGGGGAGCGGGAGCGCGTGCTCGGGGCGCAGTTCCAGCTGTGGAGCGAGCGGCTGCCCGACGGGCGCGCGGTGGACTACCGGGCCTGGCCCCGGGGGTGCGCGCTGGCCGAGGTCACCTGGTCGGGCTCGGCCGGGGCCGGGTTCGACGCCCGGTTGGAGACGCATCTGGGCCGCCTCGACGCGCTCGGCGTCGAGTACCGGCCGCCGGCCGGCCCGCACCCCTGGCAGCTGGGCGGTACCGGCCATCGGCGGCACCGGCCGGGGGTCGTCAGGGCGGACGAGGCCATGAGGCATCTGGAGGAGAAGACCCACGACGCCGACTCGACCCGGCCCAGCCTCTGACCCCGGCGGGCCGGAGCGGGCCGGGGCGGAGGACCCCTGACCGCCCCGGTCGGCCGGAGAGGACCGGCAGCGGATCAGCCCGCCACCTGGTAGCCGGCCTCCTTGATGGCGGCGCGGATGGCCGTGTCGTCGGGAGAGTCACCGGAGACGTCGACCCTGCCGGTTTCGAGGTCGACGTCGACACCGGTGACGCCGGAGACCTCGCCGACCTCCTCCTTGACCGAGCTCACGCAGTGGCCACAGGTCATGCCGGTGACGGTGTATGTGATCACGCTCATCGTGCCTCCAATGCCCCAAGGTTACCCACCCAGGGTATATCGCCTCCTTGGAGGGGGCAGATCAGGCCGCGGTACGGCCGATTATCTGGCGGAGGTCCACCACGCCGTGACGGCGGAGCCTGCGGGCGAGCTCGCGGTTGACGCGATGCGCCCAGAAGGGCCCCTCGTAGATCAGCGCGCTGTAGCCCTGAACGAGCGTGGCCCCGGCGAGCAGGCGTTCCCAGACGTCGTCCACGTCCTCGACGCCGCCTACGGAGACGAGCACCAGGCGGTCGCCCACCCTCGCGCGCAGCCTGCGCAGCACTTCCAGCGACCTGGCCTTCAGCGGCCTGCCGGACAGACCACCGCTCTGCTGAGCCCGGTCACGCTCCGTGCCGGTCAGCGCCTGCCTGCTGATCGTGGTGTTGGTGGCGATGATGCCGTCGAGACCGAGCTCCAGGGCCAGGTCGGCGACCGCGTCCACATCGTCGTCCGCCAGGTCGGGCGCTATCTTGACCAGCAGCGGGGTGCGCTTGGGGGTGGCGTCGGCGATCTCCTTCACCGCCCGCAGCAGCGGGCCGAGCAGCTCCACGGCCTGGAGGTCGCGCAGCCCGGGGGTGTTGGGCGAGCTGACGTTGACGACCAGGTAGTCGGCCAGTGGAGCGAGCTTTCTGGCGCTGGTCACGTAGTCGTCGACGGCCCCCGACTCGGGCACCACCTTGGTCTTGCCGATGTTGACGCCGACGATCGCCGGAACGCCCCTGGGCCTGCTCAGCAGCCGGGCCGCCGCGGAGGCTCCGGCGTTGTTGAACCCCATCCTGTTGATGATCGCCCGGTTTCCCACGAGGCGGAACAGCCGGGGCCGGGCGTTGCCCGGCTGCGCGTGGGCGGTGATCGTGCCGACCTCGACGTGGCTGAAGCCGAGCGCGGACATGGCCTCCACGCAGCCGGCGTCCTTGTCGAAGCCGGCCGCCAGCCCGAACGGGCCGGGGAAGTGCACGCCGAAGGCCTGCACGCGCAGTGCGGGATCGCGCGGCGCGAGGCTGCGGTGAAGCAGCCTCTTGACCACGGGCGTGACCGAGAGTGCACGGAGCGCGCGCACCGTCAGATGGTGCGCGTCCTCCGCGTCGAGGCGGCTGAGGACCTGCGAGAAGACGAATCTGTACATCACCGATCAGGTTAGTGCCCCTACGGGGTAGGGCACGCGTCGGCCAGGTCGCCGGAGTGCCTGATCAGCGGGCATCCATCGGGCTCAGCCCCGTGACGTGAGCAGGATCACCGCATTTCTCCGGCTCCCTCACCGAGCAGCTCGGCTGCGAGGTCGGCGACGCGACGGCGACTGTCCCTGGCCTGCTTGCGCAGGCCGGTGAAGGCCTGGGTGGCGGTCAGGTCGTGCTTTCCCATCAGGTAGCCGATCGCCCGCTCGATGACCACGCGGTAGTCGAGGGCGTACTGGAGCTGCTCGGCCAGCGCGCTCTTCTCCTCGGCGGCCATCGCGGCGGCGAGCAGTTGCTCGATCACGTCCGCGTAGCCGTAGAGGGCTTGAATGTCCGACTCGTCCCACTGGTAAACCGTGGCCTGGTAGACGTTCAACGTACCCACCGGCTCGCTGCCGAGCCGGACGGGCACCCCGGCCACCGCCCGCACCTCCGGGTGGAGCCGGTCGGCGAGTTTCGGCCAGCGCGGGTCGACGCTCACGTCGCTTGAGGTCACCGCGCAATTCTCTTCAAACGCGGAAACGCACGGCCCCTGACCAAGATGGAGCTGCGCGCCCTCAAGACTCCGCCCCGGATCGTCGGTGGCGACCAAATAACGAAGATCCTTGCCCTCCTCCGCGAACATCAACCCCGCACCCGAATACCCGAACAGCGAGTTCACCACGTCCACGGCACGCTCCAACTGATGGACTATGCCTGTGGCGGACGAGGTCGTCCTGAGCTTTCTCAAGCTCGCGACCAGCGCTTCCGGATCAATGTGAGTCATATGTGGGGCGCCTTTCAGCGTCGACCTGGCTACTTGACATGCACACTACGACTGCCCAGAAATAGGAGATCTATTGGCCAGCGTTTGGAGAACCATCACCATGAGCTCGCCGAGGCGTTCTCCGGCCCGGACTTTCGCGGGTTGCCATTCATGGCTCATCCGGTCGTAGAAATTCAGGGTGCCGATCAGCTGTTCCTCGGTTCGCAACGGCACCGAGAGCACCGCACGGACCTCCGAGACCCGCGCGGCCACGCCGGGGAACCCGAGGGGGCTGGCCGCCCGCAGGTCGTCGACCGTGACGTCTTCCCCTCGGGCCAGGCTCTCGATGGCCGGCCCGGAACCGATCTGCTCCTGGATCAGCTCCAGGCGCCGGCCGTGGTCGTCGGAACCGCCGATCGCTCGCAACCGGTCGTGGTCGTCTATCAGCATGAGCGCCGCGCCGTCGGCGCCGAGAACGTCGGCGAGAGCACCGAGGGTGCGATCGATGAGCCGGGAGAGTTCGAGGGCCTGTGTCATGGGCGGGCTTCCTCCACGTCGAGGTAGCTCCGCGGACACAGGGCGGAATGATCTGCGGATCAGAGCCTAGTGCTGCCCGATGACTCCGGCCAAGCGGTTCCTCTCCCTGGCCACATATCGCCGTCAACACATCGTTAAGCGTTCGGCAAACAGAGATCGGCAGGGTGGGTACATGAACACCCTGTCACGTTCGGCCATCGCCCGGCGGCGGCGCACCCTGGCGCACATCGTGCTCCGCGACCTCGCGGAAACCGGTGATGTCACAGTCCCTGTCTGGTGGGAGGAGGAGATCCAGCGGGAGTTCGACGGACTCGGCGGGTTTCTGGCCGAGCTGAGCCGGCAGTGGTGGACCGCCTACGCCGCGCATCTGGACGCGCTGATCGAGCTCGGCGTCGACGACCCGTCCCAGGCATGGGACGACGTCGCGGCGCAGATGCCGCAGCTACGGGCCGTCCTCGACGCCTACACGGACGAGGCGGCACTCGCCGAGGCCGAGCGGCGGCACTGCGACGTCCTGCGCTGGACCACCCGGCGCGAATCCCGGCCCGCGGCCTGAGGCTTTACCCGAAGTGGAAAGAATATTCACCGGAAATCGGGTAGCCATGAACGATGGTCCGAACTGTCCAAGGTGAGTCACCAGCGCACGGAAATCCCGATGACAACTCCGCCGACCTGCGCCTGGGCATACGCCTGACGCTTGCGGTGGTGGCGGTGGCGATCTTCACGGTGCCGTTCGTGGTCCTGCTCGTGCTCGTGAAGACCTCCTCCTCACCGCTCAGGAGCTTCGACGAGAGCATC
The DNA here is from genome assembly GCF_040607515.1 of Streptosporangium sp. NPDC005286. Classification (NCBI taxonomy): domain Bacteria; kingdom Bacillati; phylum Actinomycetota; class Actinomycetes; order Streptosporangiales; family Streptosporangiaceae; genus Streptosporangium; species Streptosporangium sp. NPDC005286. The sequence continues at coordinate 39,686 of NZ_JBEXGU010000003.1, forward strand.
GCCCTCCAGCTGCACGCCCAGGCACTGGAGCACCCCGGCTACACGGCCTTCCTCAACGTGGCGACCGAGGTGTTCGGCCCCTGGACATGGCGTGGGCTGGTGCTGCTGACCGCCGCCTGGCTCTGGTACCGGGGCGCGCCGCGGCTGGCCGCCTGGGCGGTCGCCACGATCACCTTCGGCGGCCTGCTGAACCTCGCGGTCAAGGGGATCGTCGACCGCGCCCGGCCCGACCTGCCCGATCCGGTGGCCTCGGCGCCCGGCGCCTCCTTCCCCTCCGGCCACGCGATGGGCGCCGCGCTGGGCGCGTGCATCCTCGTGCTCATCCTGCTGCCCTTCCTGCGGGCTCCGGCCTCCCGGATCGCCGCCTGGATCGTCGCGGCGGTCGTCGTGGTGTTCGTCGCCTACAGCCGGGTGGCGCTCGGCGTCCACTGGACCAGCGACGTCGTCGCCGGGGTCGCGCTGGGCGTGGTGGTCGTGGTGGGGACGGCCGCGGGCTTCGAGGCCTGGCGCCGGGGAGAGGGCCGCAAACCCGTCGAGCCGCCCATGGAGGGCATCGAACCCGAGGCGTTCCGGTGAGGCCATTCGGGGTAGCTGGCGCGCCATGTCAAAAATGTCGGTGGATTTCAGAGGCGTGACGCGCCTCATCCTGGTGCCGCTGGCCATCATGGCCGCCCTGACGATCGGCGTCGGACTCCTCATCACCAAGATCCTGCAGACGACGACCCTCGTGGCGAACGACCAGGGGGTCAACGAGCAGCTGGCCCAGGGCCGCACCGCCTACTGGAGCTCGATCACCGACGTGGTGTCGGGCCTGTCCGACACCCCGGTGATCATCACTGCGACCGCGTTGCTCGTCATCGGCTTCCGGCTGGTCTTCGGGCGCTGGAACGAATCGATCTTCCTCGCGCTGGCGGTCTTCTCCCAGTCGGCGATCTTCCTGCTGGCCACCGTCTTCGCCCAGCGCAAGCGACCCGCCGTCGAGCATCTCGACCCCGCCCCGCCCACCTCCAGCTTCCCCTCGGGCCACACCAGTGCCGCTGTCGCCTTCTACTGCGGCGTCGCCCTGGTGCTGACCGTCCACACCCACCGCTACAAGATCCTGAACGTGCTGTGGTGGCTGGTCGGCCTGGGCATCCCCCTCGGCATCGGCTACTCGCGCATGTATCGCGGCATGCACCACCTGAGCGACGTGAGCTGGGGCTTCCTGCTCGGCCTGGTCTGCATCGCGGTGGCGGCCAACGCGCTGCTGTTCCGGCCGGTGGTGCGGGAGAGGGAGAAGGCCCCGAGACCACGGGGAGACACCCGGTCGTACCAGGAATCAGCCGAGGGGTGAGAGAGACATTCCCCACCCGCGGGATCGCTTCACATGAGACCGTTATGAAGCAGCGTCACCAAGTCTCACATCTGTCACTTGGGGTCGCTCAATGATCGCCCTGCGCTACGAAGTAAGATAGAAACCCCAATAGGGAGATTCACCTCTCTCCGGCGGGGCACGAGCAGCCAGCCGGCCGGACAGAGAGACGTTCGACGGCTACCCTCAAGGAAGGAAGCCGGCCATGGATCATCAGTCCGTCGTCTGCGTCAAATGTACGGGCGTTCTCCTCGCCACCGACTCCCGCACCTACACGGCACAGCGAGGTCGCCTGATCCTGACCAACGGCTACTGCGGCTGCCCTGCCGCGCAGGCCCCTGCCGAGCAGGTCACCGAGCAGCAGCCCCAGCCCGTCGCGGAGCAGCCGGTCGCGCACCCGCAGCCCGCGCACACCCCTCAGCAGAACGCACAGCCCGCAGGCCAGAACTCGATGGTGGTCGCCTAGCGACAGCCGCGGAGGGAGCGGTCGCGGCGTCGGGGGGCGTGCGCGACGGCTCGGCCACTCAGCGGCCCCGCGTGTTCAGCCGCTGAGTCCCCAGGCCAGCACCACCGACAGACCGCTCGTCGCGAGCAGGCCGACGAGCACCACTATCGCAATCACCCGACGGTTCATACCCGAAAGCCTAGCCAGGCCGTTCGGGTGCTCTCGCACGTCCGCGTGCGGTCTGACTGCTCCTACGTCTCCTACGTCGGCCAGGCGGTCGGGATGAACTGCTCTCGCTCCGCGCGGATGATGTGGATCACCGCGTTGATGAGTGCCAGGTGGGTGAACGCCTGGGGAAAGTTGCCGAGGTGGCGCCCGGTCACCGGGTCGATCTCCTCGGCGTAGAGCCCGAGGGCGCTGGCGAAGGAGAGGACCCTCTCGCAGAGCCTGCGGGCCCGGGTGTACTCCCCGATATCGGTCAGCGCCGAGACGAGCCAGAACGAGCAGATCGTGAAGGTGCCCTCCTCGCCCGACATGCCGTCGTCCGTGTACTCCGTCCTGTAGCGCAGGACCAGGTCGTCGGCTGTCAGCTCGTCGGCGATGGCCAGAACGGTGGCACGGACCCGGGGATCACTGGCCGGCAGGAAGTGCACCAGCGGGATGAGCAGGAGTGACGCGTCGAGAGCGTCGGAGTCGTAGTGCTGCTTGAACACGCCTCGCTCGCTGACGCCGTTGGCGCACACGTCGGCGTGGATCTCGTCGGCGATCGCCTGCCAGTGCGCGGCCAGCTCGAACTCCTCCCTGAGCAGGGCGAGCCGGGTGCCCCTGTCGATCGCCACCCAGCACATGACCTTCGAGGAGGTGAAGTGCCGTGGCTCTCCGCGCACCTCCCATATGCCCCGGTCGGGCTCCTGCCAGTGCCTGATGGCCGACTCGACCTGTCGCTTCAGGACGGGCCAGATCCGCTCGTCCAGGCGGTCCCGCGACCGGGTGTGGATGTAGAAGGAGTCGAGGACGGCACCCCAGACGTCGTTCTGGCGGTGCTGGTAGGCGTCGTTGCCGATCCGGACGGGCCTGGCGCCCTCGTATCCGTGAAGATGGTCGAGGACGTACTCCTTCAGCTCACACTCACCGTCGACGCCGTACACGATCTGGAGCTCCTCGTCCCGCTCCGCGACGTCGGCGATGAACCAGAAGAAGTCGTCGGCCTCCCAGTCGAAGCCCAGCGTGTAGAGGCCCCAGAGGGCGAGGGTCGAGTCCCTGATCCAGGAGTAGCGGTAGTCCCAGTTGCGGCTGCCCCCCGGGGTCTCGGGCAGGGAGGTGGTCGCCGCCGCGACGAGCGCGCCCGTCGGGGCGAAGGTCAGGCCCTTGAGGGTGAGGGCGCTGCGCTCCAGGTAGCTCCGCCAGTGGTGGTCGGGAAAGTTCCCCCTGGCGAGCCAGTGCTGCCAGTGGTGGGCGGTCCACACCAACCGCTCGTAGGCCTCCTCGAAGGTGTACGGCGGCTCGTGCACGGTCCACGACAGCGCGCAGAAGCGCGTGTCCCCCTCCTTCAGGAGGGTGCGCGCCGTCGCTCGCCCGGCCTCGAACCCCAGCCGCAGGTCCGTGGTGAGCCTGAGCTCCAGGCTCTGCCCCGCCGCCCTCGCGACGCCCTGGTGGTAGCCCCTGTCGGTGTACGACCAGCGGGCGGGGATGCGGCCGTAGTCGAACATCGGCTCGCAGCCGAGCGTGACCTGTGCCTCCCCGCTGACGCAGCGCGCCGTGCGGAGCAGCACGTGGGAGGCGTCGTAGTCGGTCGGTGCCCTCCGGTGCGTGTGGGAGAGCTCCTCGTGGTGGTGCCAGGGTCCCACCAGGAGCAGGTCGCGCACGATGATCCAGCCGGTGGGCGTGCCCCAGCTGGTCTCCAGGATCATGGTGCCGGGCAGGTAGCGGCGCGCGGCGGGCACCCTCAGATCCGCGGGACCGAACCTGAAGCCTCCCGCGCCCCGATCGAGGATGGCGGCGAAGACGCTGGGAGAGTCCATCCTGGGCAGGCAGAGCCACTCGACGTTCCCACTCGGCGCGATCAGCGCGGTGACCTCACAGTCGGACAGGAACGCGTAGTCGGCGATGGGCGGGAAGGGAGAGGGGCCGTGCAGCGCGCTCACCGATGGATCCGCTGTCATGAGCCCTTTCCTCCCCTCGGGTCGCCCTGCTCGGGAACACCTGCCGTCACGCCCACCGGTTCCGGGATTTCCGGTCCGCGGCGGGGAACCAGGCTGTCCGCTTCGCCAGGCCCCCCGCCCGCCGGCCCCCCGGGTCAGGTGGTGGTCTCCACCATCTCCTGGAATTCCCCGGGAAGCTGTGCCAGAACATGATCGAAAACTTCGTCGTCGACCATCTCGCGCACCGTGACCAGAACGGCCCGCACCCCGGCGGTGGCCTCCTTCATGGTCAGGCCGGTGCGCTCGCTGACCCGGGTGACGAAGTCGTGCAGCCCGAAGTCCTCGCCCCTGTCCCGTACGTGAAGCGAACCCCGCAGGGGTTCCGGCAGTGATGTCGCGAGACGCCTGGCCTCCCCCGCGCTCAGCTGATCTCCCAGCATCTCCACAGTCGCGCGAGCGAGGTCTTCCGCCTCCTGGCGCGACAGGGCCGCGCGCTCCGCCACGGCGCGAATGAAGTCCTTGTATTCCATGTCGTCCCCCTCGACCGGCTAGCCTTCCCGGTCGGTACGAGAATGAACACCCAGGTCACGACCTGTGTCGAGGACTTCCTGCCCGGGGAGCCGGCTACCTCGCCCCGGCACGGTGCTCCTGCGGGCTGACCCCGCGTACCCGCTTGAAGGCCGTGCTGAGCGCGAACGAGCTGCCGTACCCGACCTGAGCGGCCACCGCGCCGACCGTGGCGTCGGTCTCGCGCAGCAGGTCGGCGGCCATGGCCAGCCGCCAGCCGGTGAGGAAGGCCATCGGGGACTCACCGACCAGCTCGGTGAAACGGCGGGCCAGGGCCGCGCGGGAGACGCCGGCCCCGGTGGCCAGGGCGGCCACGGTCCAGGGGTGGGCGGGGTTGTTGTGCAGCATGCGCAGGGCCTTGCCCACCACGGGATCGCTGTGCGCCCGGTACCAGGCGGGGGCCCCGGCCTCGGGACGAGAGAACCAGGCCCGCAGGACGGCGATGAGCAGCAGGTCGAGCAGCCGGTCGAGAACGGCCTCCTGCCCCGGCTCGTCCTTGACGATCTCGTCGGCGAGCAACGGGATGATGGGGCAGTTCCAGGCGCCTTCCGGCAGGACCAGCAGCGTGGGCAGCGCCTCCAGTAGACGCCGGCTGATCTCCCCGCGCATCTGGTAGGCGCCGGTGAGGATCACCGTCGACCCGTCCGGGCTGTTGCCCCAGGTGCGGACGCCCAGATCCATCGCCTGAGCCAGGTCCCGCCCGTCGAGGGTGGTGCAGTGCTGCCCGGGGTGGATCACCACCTGGGGAGACGTGGCCGGGTCGTCGGCGACGGTGTAGGGATCGGGACCGCGGATGATCGCGACGTCCCCGGGGCCCAGGCGCACCGCGTCACCGCCGTCGGGGACCACCCACGCCTCGCCCCGCACCATGGCCGCCAGGGCGAGCGGCGCCCGATCCTGGATGCGGAGGGACCAGGGCGGGCTCAGGATCGAGCGGAGCAGGAACGCTCCCCGGGCTCTCGGCCCGTCCAGGAGGTCGGTGAGTGCGTCCACGGACTCACTCTAGACGTTGGAACATGGAATTGCGCTTCTCAACCATGGACCGTCTCAGCATTGCCCGGTTCACTGGTGGTATGACGGAGAACACGCACGAGAAGAGCACGACGCTGGTCCTCGGAGGCACCGGCAAGACCGGCCGCCGGGTGGTGGAGCGGCTCACCGCGCGCGGCCTGCCGGTGCGGGTCGGTTCCCGCTCGGGCGAGCCGCCGTTCGACTGGGAGGACCAGGCGACATGGGCGGCCGCGCTGCGGGGGGTGGGGTCGGTGTACCTGGTCTACTACCCGGACCTGGCGTTCCCCGGGGCCGCGGACTCGGTCCGCTCGTTCGTCTCGCGGGCGGTCGGGAGCGGCGTCCGACGGCTGGTGCTCCTGTCCGGCCGGGGCGAGGAGGAGGCCCAGGTGAGCGAGCGGACGGTCAGGGAGTCCGGCGCCGAGTGGACGATCCTGCGGGCGAGCTGGTTCTGCCAGAACTTCAGCGAGGACTACCTGCTGGAGCCGGTCATGGGCGGCGAGATCGCGTTCCCCGCGGGGGACGTGGCCGAGCCGTTCGTCGACGCCGAGGACATCGCGGACGTCGCGGTCGCGGCGCTGACCGAGGACGGGCACGCGGGCGAGCTCTACGAGCTGACCGGTCCCCGGCTGCTGACCTTCGCCGACGCGGCCGCGGAGATCTCCAAGGCGACCGGCCGCGAGATCGGCTACCTGCCGGTCTCCCCCGGGGAGTACGCGGCCGGGCTGGTCGAGCACGGCGTACCGGCCGGGTACGCGACGCAGTTGGCCGGGCTCTTCACCGATGTCCTGGACGGCCGCAACGCCCACCTGACGGACGGCGTCCGGCGTGCCCTGGGCAGGGAGCCCGGGGATTTCACCGACTACGCGCGAGAGGCCGCCGCCACCGGCGTCTGGGGCGGCTAGCGGGACGACGGCGAGCGGGGCGCACGGGTGCCACCCCGCCCGGGTTCCGCCACGGTCGCGATCTCAGTCGCGGTCGCTCTGGACCGACGGCCCGGTGGCGGCGAGCGGGGCGCACGGGTGCCACCCCGCCCGGGTTCCGCCACGGTCGCGATCTCAGTCGCGGTCGCTCTGGACCGACGGCCCGGTGGCGGCGAGCGGGGCGCACGGGTGCCACCCCGCCCGGGTTCCGCCCGCCCGGGGCCCCGGTGGCGGCGAGCGCGTCCGCTCCCGCCGCCGGAGTTTCGACGACAGTCATGGAGGATGTGATGTTGATGCTGTTCCGAGGCGTCGCGCTGGTCGCGGCGACGATCACCGTGGGGCTCATGGCGGGCCTCTTCTACGCCTACACCTGCTCCGTCATGCCCGGCCTGGGCCAGACGGACGACCGGACCTTCGTCGGCGCGATGCGGCGGATCAACGTGGCGATCCTCAACGGCTGGTTCGCCGTCTGCTTCGGCGGCGCGCTGGTGCTGACCGTCCTGGCCGCGCTGCTCCACCTCCACCGGGAGGGACGCCCCGTGCTGCCCTGGATCGTGGCCGCGCTCGTCCTGTACGTGGTGGTGCTCGTCATCACCATGCGGGTCAACGTGCCGCTCAACAACGCGCTCGACGCGGCCGGGGAGCCCGACGGCGTCGCCGACCTCGCGGCGGTGCGCGAGCGGTTCGAGGCGATGTGGGTTCGCTGGAACCTCGCCCGCACCGTGGCGTGCGTCGCCGCCTTCGGCTGCCTTGCCTGGGCCCTCGTGCTGTACGGGCGCATCGGGCCATCGGGCGGCTCGTGACCCGGGCGGGCTGCCCGCCCGCGCCCACCACCGGGAGCCCTCGCCGGGGAGACCTCACCCGGAGGACTCCGGGCGGTGACCGTATGGGAAACCAGCCGGCCCCTGCTAGAGAACTGCCAGAAAAGCGTGCCACGATCCCCTCCGTACGCGAGCGACTCCCCCACCGCCGAGCTCACCGGAGGGAACATGGAAAGGATCGACATCAGCCACCGCCTGCGAGGACCGGTCGTCGCGACGATCACCGCGCTCGCACTGACCGCCGGGGCGGCTCCCGCCCTGGCCCGGACGGCGCCGGTCTCCTTCACCCCGGCCGCCACCAGGGCGGACTCCTTCGACCTCATGTGGCCGTCGGCACATCCGGTCGAACTGCGGAGCGCCCCCAGGCGGCTCTCCGTGACCTACACCTACAAGGGACGCGAGCACACCCTTGACAGCTTTCTCGCACGAACGAAGACCAACGGCTTCGTCGTCCTGGACGGCCAGAAGATCGTGAACGAGCGCTACGTCCAGGCCGATCCCGATACCCGGTTCCAGTCCTGGTCGATGGCGAAGTCCTTCACGTCGGCCGCGGTCGGCATCGCCCTGCACGAGGGGCACATCCGCTCGATCGACGACCCGGTGACCGGCTACCTGCCCGAACTACGCGGCTCGGGCTACAACGGAGTGTCCATCCGCGACCTGCTCCGGATGTCGTCGGGAATCGACTGGGACGAGCGCTCCGATGTGCCTGACCTGCACATGAGCGCCATCCGGGGCCAGTCGGTCACGAAACTGGCGGCGCGGCAGGTACGCGGCTGGAAACCCGGCAGCAGGTTCGAGTACACGAGCATGAACTCCTTCGTGCTCGCCAAGCTCGTCAGCCGCGCCACGGGCACGCCGTACCACCGGTACGTGGAGAAGAAGATCTGGAAGCCCGCCGGCATGGCGTCCACGGTACGCGTCGACAGCGACTCAGGCGGCGACAGCCTCGGCTACTGCTGCTACCACGCCACCGACCGCGACTTCGCCCGGTTCGGCCTGCTCTACCTCCGCGACGGGCGGGCAGGGGGGCACCAGGTGGTGCCGCGCTCCTGGGTCAGGAAGTCGACCACCCCCTCCGCTTCCTTCAGCCCCGGCTACGGGCTGCACTGGTGGCTCGGCGGCGACGGCCGGGGCGACTTCATGGCCGCCGGGCTCGGCGGGCAGTACATCTACGTCTCGCCCAGGCACGGGGTGGTCGTCGTCAAGTCGGCCCGCTCCGCCTCGGACCAGAACCAGGGTGAGACGCTGGCCGCGTTCCGCGCCGTGGCCGCCGAGGTGGCGAGAACCCGCTGACGCCGGCCCGGCCGCGGGAGGACGCCCCGAGGACGTGTTCTGTGGATCTTCGCCTGTGCTGCGGATCGGCCGGACGGACGCCCCGCACGGCGGAGGAGGAGCTCATGACGGAGTCATGGGCGACGTCCGGGCAGTACGCCTAGCGTGATCCGCCGCGCAACAGCTCGACGATCGCGCCGATGTCGGCGTCGCCCCAGCCGCGCTCGGCCGCCTCCTCGTAACGCCGCTCGACCAGCCGGGCGACGGGCAGCTCAAGACCGCTCGACTCGGCCAGCTCTGCGGCGAGCCGCACGTCCTTGGCGGCGAGCCTCGTCGTGAACCACCCCTGGTGGTCGCCGGCCAGGACGTCGTCGATCCGGTTGTGCAGGGCGGGCGCGACGGTGGGCCACTGGAAGAGGAAGTCGTGCAGCAGCACGTTGTCGAGGCCGGCGGCCTGGCTCGTGGCCGTCACCTCGGCGAGCGCCGCGATTCCGGACATCAGCAGGTAGTTGTTCAGCAGCTTGAAAGCGAGCGCGGCGCCGGGGTCGGCGCCGCAGTAGGAGTAGGAGGCGAAGGCCTCCGTCCACACCGGCTTCAGCTCGTCGACGAGGTCGCGCTCGCCACCCACCAGGACCGTGGCCTTCCCCTCGGCGACAGCCGAGGGACCGCCGAGCACGGGGGCCGCCACGAATCGGCCTCCCGGCGCCAGGTCCCGCATCTCGCGGGCCGTGGCCGGGGCGACGGTGCTCAGGTCGGCCACGACCGGCCTGGTCGACTCGATCGGGCCTGCCTGGACGAGCTGGGCCATCACCTCGCGGACCGCCCGGCCGTCGGCGAGCGACAGCAGCACCGCATCGGCCGCCCGCACCGCCTCTCCAAGCGAGGCCGCCTCGACGGCGCCGAGGCTGACCGGCTCGTCCGCCCGGCCCGGCGTACGGTTCCACACCGTGACCTGGAAACCGAGCCCCAGCAACCGCCGGGCCAGCGCCCGCCCCATCATGCCCATCCCGAGCACGGCAACGCGCATAGGTCATCCCCCCTCCACGTCATTATGCTCACCGGGATTCTGGCGGCCGTGCCGCCACGCGGATCGCCGTCCATCCCGCCGGCCAGGGCGTCAGAACGGGTAGACGTGGGTCTCGGTGGCCTTGACCGACGCCCAGATCCGCTGTCCGGGGGTGAGGTCGAGGTCGGCGACGGCGGCGGGGGTGACGTCGGCCGCGGCGGCGATCGGCCCGGCCAGGTGGATGCGGACGCTGTCGCCGTGCCGTTCGATGCCCTCGATCGTGGCCTGCCAGAGGTTGCGCGGGCTGCCGTCGGGACGGGTCCGATACAGCGCGACCGCGCTGGGCGGGAAGGCGACGAACGCGGGGCCCTCCAGATGCTCGGCGACGCTGAAGAGCACCTCTCCGACGGAGACCTGCTGTCCGGCGGCGGTGCCCCGGTAGAGGTTGAGGCCGACCAGGCGGGCGACGTAGTCGGTACGCGGGCGCCGGGCGACCTCGGCGGGGGTGCCCTGCTGCACGACGGCGCCGTTCTCGATGACGACCAGGCGGTCGGCGAGCACCATGGCGTCCAGCGGATCGTGGGTGACCAGGACCGTCGCGCCGCCGAAGTCGGCCAGATGGCGGCGGAGCTGAGAGCGGATCTCCAGGCGGGTGTGGGCGTCCAGGGCCGCCAGCGGCTCGTCCATCAGCAGCAGGCGCGGCTCCACCGCGAGGGCGCGGGCCAGCGCGACGCGCTGGGCCTGACCGCCGGAGAGCTGCCGGGGTTTCATCGTGGCGTGCCCGGCCAGGCCGACGCGCTCCAGCCAGACCGCGGCCCCCCGCCGCGCCTCCGCCCTGGAGGCGCCACGGCAGCGAGGCCCGAAGGCGACGTTGTCCAGCGCGGACAGGTGCGGGAAGAGCAGGTAGTCCTGGAAGACCACGCCGATCGGGCGTCGTTCGGCCGCCAGGGTGTGCAGCGCCTCGCCGTCCAGGCTGATCTGCCCGCCGGACAGGGCGGTGAGCCCGGCCAGCGCGCGCAGCGCCGTGGTCTTGCCCGCGCCGTTGGGGCCGAGCAGGGCGACGACCTGTCCCGCGGCGACCTCCAGCTCGATGTCCAGGTGGAAGCGGGGCCTGGTGACGACAAGACGGGCGTTCAGCGTCACGGGGCACTCACCCACCGCTCGCGCAGGCCGGCCAGGATGATCACCGAGACGGCGAGCAGGACGAGGCTGAGCACGATCGCGGCCTCGGGTTCGGTCTCCAGGGCGAGGTAGACGGCCAGCGGCATGGTCTGGGTCCGGCCGGGGAAGTTGCCGGCGAAGGTGATGGTGGCGCCGAACTCGCCGAGCGCACGGGCCCAGCACAGCACGGCTCCGGCGACGATGCCGGGGGCGATCAGGGGCAGGGTGACACGGCGGAAGATGATCCAGCGGGACGCTCCCAGCGTCGCGGCGGCCTCCTCGAAGCGCAGGTCGGCCGCGCGCAGCGCGCCCTCGACGCTGATGACCAGGAACGGCATGGCGACGAACGCCTCGGCGACGACGACTCCCGCCGTGGTGAACGGCAGGGTGATGCCGAAGGTGGCGTCCAGCCACTGGCCGATCAGGCCGCGCCGCCCCAGCACGAGCAGCAGGGCGACCCCGCCGACCACCGGGGGCAGCACGAGGGGAACCGTGATCAGCGCCCGCACCAGGCGGCGGCCGGGGAAGTCGACACGGGCCAGCAGCCAGGCCAGCGGCACGCCGAGGAGCAGGCATACCAGCGTGGCCAGGGTCGCGGTCACCAGCGACAGGCGCAGCGCCTCCAGCACATGGGGCTCGCCCAGCCTCTCGACCAGCGTGGACCAGGGGGCGCGCACCAGCAGCCCGGCCAGCGGCAGCGTCAGGAAGATCATGCCGACCACCGCGGGCAGCACCAGCACCCAGGGCAGGCGACCCGCCACCCCACCGGAAGAGGCACCCGCCGTACCGCTGGGCGGACCGCCCGCCACGCCACGTGCCCCGCCGCTCATCTGGCTGTCAGCCCGCCGTACGGGCGTGGTCGGGGATCTCCACGACGACGTTGGTGGACTTGATCACGGCGACCGCCATCACCCCCACCTCCAGGCCCAGCTCGTCGGCGGCCTGGCGGCTCATCAGCGACACCACCCGGTAGGGACCCGCGGCGATCTCCACCTGGGCCATCACCGCATCCTTGATCACCTCGGTCACGATCCCGCGGAAACGGTTCCGCGCCGAGGAGAGCCCCGAGCCGTTCTCGGACTCGATCTGGGCACGCGCGAACGCCGCCAGATCCGCACCCGCCACCATCCGGTGACCGTGCTCGTCCCGCCGGGCCGCGAGCCGCCCGGCGTCCACCCAGCGGCGGACGGTGTCGGGACTCACCCCCAGCAGCGCGGCGGCCTCACTGATCCGAAACGTCGTCACAACAATCACCATACCTTTGCATATGCAGGTCTTTATCCCCATATCTCATGGCAGACGCACACCCCAGGGCGGGCGCACCATGATCTGGCACCTCATCTTCACCCTCTGAGGGAGCCGGACGACCCGGTTGAGCCCTCCCGCTCACCCGTCGTCATGTTCGGCGATTCCCCTGCCGGGCTCACCCGGCATGGTTCCGGTGTTCGAAACGGTCAGGGCCCGGCCGGCGCCTGCCCCGGCCGGGGAGCGGAGGAGTCACTTCGGAGGTCCTCGTCAGTCATCGGTCAGAACGGTTCCGAGGCTCAGCGCGAGCCGGCGGGCGAGCCCGGTGTTGCGGCGGTGGCCGAGCCGCTGGACGGCCAACTCCAGAGCCTTTCGCTCACCGACGACGACCACCCAGGACCGCGCCCGGGTGATCAGGGTGTAGAGCAGCTTGCGGCGGAGCATGACGCCGCCGGACTCGGTGACCAGGGGCGCGACCACGAAGGGATACTCACTGCCCTGGGAGCGGTGGATGCTGATGGCGTACGTGTGGGTCAGCTCGTCGAGCTCGCCGAAGCCGTACTTCACGATCTGCCCGTCGTCGGTGCGAATCTCGACGAGCCTCTCCTCAGGGGTGATGGCGGTGATCGTGCCGGTGTCTCCGTTGAAGACACCCTTGTCGTAGTTGTTGCGGATCGGCATGACCCGGTCGCCGACCCGGAAGACCGAGGCACCCGACCAGTGCTCCGCGACTCCCTCGCGAGCCGGGTTGAGCCGCTCCTGGATCATCCGGCCGATCTCGGCGGTCCCGGTCAGGCCCCTGCGCATCGGGCACAGCACCTGGACCTGGTCCGGACTCACCCCCTGCTTGCGCGGGATCGCCACCGTCGCCAGGTGCATCACCCGCTCGGCGACCTGCTCGGGGTCGTCGACCTCCTCGAACCAGAAGCCCCCGCCACCGGGGATCGGAGGCACCTCTCCGGTCCGGATCCGGTGAGCGGCCCTGATGATCCCGCTCCCCTCGGCCTGGCGGAAGACACGGGTCAGCCGGATCCGCGCGATCTCCTCGACACGCAGCAGGTCGGCCAGCACGCTGCCGGGGGCGATACTGGGCAGCTGGTCACTGTCGCCCACGATCAGCAGGTGACTGCCCACCGGGATGGCCGCGGTGAGCCGGGTGGCCAGGTGCAGGTCCAGCATGGAGGCCTCGTCGACCACGATCAGGTCGGCCTGCGCGGGTGTCTGCTCGAACAGCGCACCGCTGTCGGAGTCCGGTTGGTGGGCCAGCATCCGGTGCACGGTCATCGCGGGCATGCCGGTGAGCTCCGACAGGCGCTTGGCCGCCTTGCCGGTCGGCGCGGTAAGGGTCACCGAGCCGCCCATCGCCTTCGCGGTCGCCGCGATGGTCCTGACGGTATGGCTCTTCCCGCAGCCCGGACCGCCGGTGATGATGGACACGGTGCTGGTCAGCGCCATGTTCACCGCCGCCCGCTGATCCTCGTCCAGCCCGGCATCCTCCTGGAAGGCGCGCATCGGCAGCGTCGAAGTGGCCTGGATGAGCCTGGTCAGCTGGGCGGTCAGGGTGAGTTCGCGGCTGTGGGTCTCCTTCAGGTACACCACGGCCTGCCCCGCCTCGTCGGGCGACACCTCGACGACCACCCTGCGGTCGGCGACGAGGGCGTCGAGCATCCGGCGGACGAGGTCGTGGTCCTGCTCGACCAGTTCCGCGGACCGGGTGACCAGGGCGATCAGCCGTACGTAGCAGTGCCCGTCGCGGCTGGCCGCCGTCTCCAGCCTGTCCAGGATCGCCGCCTTGATCCGCTGCGGACTGCTCTCGGAGACCCCGGAGCGCAGGGCGATCCGGTCGGCCGTGGTGAACGCGATGCCCCTGACCTTGCCGATGAGCCGGTACGGATCGGAGGTGAGGATGTCGCCCGACTCGGCTCCGAACACCTGGTAGATCTTGGCCGCGAGCAGCGGGCTGATCCCGAACCCCTGCAGGGTCACCATCAGCTCGGCGATCGCCTTCTGCTCCTGCCACGCGTCGGCGATCTGGGCCTGCCGCGCGGGGCCGATGTTGACGACCTCGGTGAGCCGTCCGGGTTCGGTGTCGATGACGGTCAGCGTCGTGTCACCGAAGTGGCTGACGATGGCGTGGGCGAGCCTCGGCCCGATACCCCGGATCAGACCGGAGCCCAGATAGATCCGGATGGCCCTGACCGTGGCCGGGACCAGCCGCTCGCACGCCGTGACCTCGAAACGCCTGCCGTGACGCGGATGCTCGCCCCACGCGCCGATGAGCCGGAGCGTCTCCCCCGGCTGGACCCCGCCCAGAGCCCGGCCGGAGGCGACGAAGCCGGGCATGCCCTCGGCGCTCATCCGCGCGATCGTGTACTCGTCCTCCCGGACGTACACCAGCTGCTCGACAGACGCCTCCACGACAGAGAGCCAACCCTCCTCTTCACCCTTCGCGCATCAGACTAGGTGACCCGCTATCCCCGCAAGGCGTCATGCCCCGGGCATCACGCGGCCGGCGAGGCGGGTCAGGGTCACCGGTGGTTATTCTGACGGCAGGGACGCGGCGACCAGGGGGCGCGAATGGCCAGACCCGGGATGCGGGCGACCGTGCGCGACATCGCGGCGGAGACGGGTCTGTCGATCGCCACCGTCTCGCGGGTCCTGAACGGGCAGACCAATGTCGCCCCGCACACCCGGGAGCTGGTGTTACAGGCCGTCGGCCGCCTCGGAGAGCAGGCCCCCCGGCCGCGCGCGAGGCAGGAGGCGATGGCCGGCGGCACGATCTACGTGCGCTGCCCCTACCTGCTGACCGACTATTTCGGGCTCATCGTCTCCTCCGTCGGGGAGACCGTCGAACTGCACGGCGGGCAGATGATCCTGAGCACCGGAGAGTCCGCCCAGCACACCCCGGTGCTCTCCGGCCTGCCCGACCGCCCCGACATCGCGGGCGCGATCCTGATCCTTCCCCCGGAGTCGGGTGACGAGCTCGTACGGCTCCGTGACCGGCGCTTCCCCTTCGTGGTGATCGACCCCAGGACACCCCCTCCCAAGGACATCGTGGCGGTGTCGGCGGCGCACTTCGCCGGCGCGCGCAGGCTGATGGCGCACGTGGTCGAGCTCGGTCACCGCCGGGTCGGCATCATCGGCGGTCCGGTGAAGTGGCTGCCCAGCGAGGCCAGGCTGGCCGGCTACACCGCGTCGCTGGCCGACGTCGGTGTTCTGCCCTCGGCCGAGTTGCTGCGCAACGTGCCGGAGCCCAACACGGAGAACGGCTACCGCGCGGCCTGTGAACTGCTCGACCTGCCCGAGCGGCCGACGGCCCTGGTCGCGTTCAACGACAAGATGGCGGTCGGCGCGCTGTGGGCGGCGGCCGAGCGCGGCCTGAGCGTCCCCGGCGACCTCTCGGTCGCGGGTTTCGACGACATCGACATCGGCAGGGCGACCCTGCCGATGCTGACCACGGTGCGCCAGCCCCTGCAGGAGATGGGCCGGATGGCGGTCACGCTGCTGACGCGACTGCTCAGCCGGCACAGGCTGGAGGCGCTGCACGTCTCCCTGGGGACCGACCTGGTCGTCCGCGGCTCCACCGGACCCGCCCCTTACTGATTGTTTCATTTGTTTCAGTGCTGACTCGCCCTCGGCAAAGCGCGCGCGAAGCACTGTAATTCTGGCCTTGACAACCAATTCCCGACCGTGTTGTTCTTCTCTGTAACAGACAGGTTTCTTACTTGTTACATTTGTTACAGTGACGGCTCCCGGGGTGCCGAATGCGACCCGATTCGAGCAGCCCAGAGCGTCGCGGCCCCACCCGCGGCCCCTGTCGCACCCCCCGAAAGGACCCCTGCCGTGTTTCGACCTCCCCGCCGGGCCCTCACCCTGGCCCTCGCCTGCGTCGCCGCCCTGTGGATGGCGGGGCCCGGCGTCGCCTCGCCCGCCCTCGCCGCGGGTGAGCCCGTGAACATCTGGCTCACCACCACCTCCGACTCGGGCGGCCGGACCGTCACGCGGGGCCTCCAGCAGCAGTCCCCCATCGCCTTCGGGCCCGCCGGCGGCAGCGCCAACCACACCATCACCGTCAACGAGGGCACCACCTACCAGCAGTTCGAAGGGGGCGGCGCCTCGATCACCGACACCACCGCCTACCTGCTGCGCGGCGGAGCGATCAGCGCGACCACCCGCGACACCGTGATGCGCAAGCTCTTCCACCCCACGGACGGCATCGGCCTGTCGTTCGTGCGCAACCCGATCGGCGCCTCCGATCTCTCCCGGCCGGGCCACGTCTCCCTCGACGACACCTGCTGCGACCTGGGCGACTTCGGCGCGAACGGGTACGACACCAACGTGCGCCTGCTCACCGGGCAGGCCAAATCGCTCAACCCGGATCTGCGCGTCAAGGGCGTGCCGTGGAGCGCCCCCGGCTGGATGAAGGACAACGGCCGGATGGACCAGATGGGCTGGCTCAAGTGGGAGTACTACCCCATGTACGCCCAGTACCTGGTCAAGTACATCCAGAGCTACCAGGCCGCCGGAATCCCGGTGAACTACATCTCGGTGCAGAACGAGCCCAACTGCTGCCAGGCGGGCAACCCGACCGCGATGAACTACCCCGGCATGAGCTGGAACCCCTCGGGGCTGGCCGAGTTCACCAAGAACCACGTCTACCCGGCCTTCCGCGCCGCAGGCATCACCACCAAGGTTCTGGTCCACGACTGGAACTACGGCGACTACGCCAACTTCGGTTCAGGCGTGCTGAACGACGCGGGCGTGCGGAACGACCCGCTCTTCGGCGGCATCGCCTGGCACGGCTACTTCGGTGACCCGGCGGTCGGCACGCAGGTGCACAACCAGTACCCGGCGGTACGCCAGTTCAGCACCGAGCACTCGGGCGGTACCTGGATCGGCAACCAGCACAACGAGGATCTCTCCGACATCGTCAGCTACACCCGCAACTGGAGCGGCAGCCTGGTCAAGTGGAGCCTCGCGCTCAACCAGAGCATGGGACCGCACAACGGCGGCTGCGGCACCTGCACCGGCCTGATCACCGTCCAGGAGGGCGGCTCCCGCGCCGGCCAGGTCGACTACACCATCGAGTACTACACGACCGGCCACCTCACCAAGTTCGTCAGGCCCGGGGCCTACCGGATCGACTCCACCGCCAACGGCACGATCCAGAACGTCGCCTGGCGCAACCCCGACGGTTCCAAGGCCCTGATCGCGCACAACGGCGGCACCTCCGCCCAGTCCGTCCGGGTCAACTGGGGCAACCAGTCCTTCGTCTACTCCCTGCCCGCCCGTACCACCGCCACCTTCACCTGGGCCGGTACCTCGGCGGGCACCGGCGGCACCATCACCGGCCTGGGCGGCAAATGCGTGGACGTCGCGGGCGGCAGCAGCGCCGACGGCGCCGCCGTCCAGCTCTACACCTGCAACGGCACCGCCGCCCAGCAGTGGACCCGCCCCGGCGACGGCACGCTCCGCGCGCTCGGCAAGTGCCTGGACGTCGTCGACAACGGCACGGCCAACGGCAGCCGGCTCCAGTTGTGGACCTGTTTCGGCGGCCCCAACCAGCAGTGGACCTACAACCCGACGACCAGGGACCTGGTGAACCCCGCGACGAACAGGTGCGTGGACGTCACCGGTAACACCAGCGCCGACGGCACCCGCCTCCAGCTGTGGGACTGCGGCGGCGGCGCGAACCAGAAGTGGACGCTCTCCTGACCTGAGTGTCGCGGACGTGCCCCGTCCAGTTTCGGGGGTGGTGGCGATTTCGGCGAGGGTGGTGTAGGTGTTGGCGCCTTCGAGCAGGAGTTCGGTGGTCATGTGTTTTTCCTTTTGGGGTGT